>NZ_JASJVI010000260.1:0-200 GCF_035019865.1 Cryobacterium sp. 10I5 | reverse complement strand
AGAATCGCTGCAGGCGAGATTCCGTCGATCTGCGAAGGCGAGAAACGGGAGTCGTGAGACGTTTTATATCTCTAGGGCGGCTTCAAGGGGTCGAAGCAACACCGTTTGAGTGAGGTGTTGTTTATGGCGTCGAGAGTTGTGTTGAAAGAGCGCGAGAACTTGTTCTGGGTTCGGGTTCGCGAGGGGATGTCGGCGGCGGC
>NZ_JASJVI010000259.1:0-202 GCF_035019865.1 Cryobacterium sp. 10I5 | reverse complement strand
AGTCCTACCGCGTCAAGCATGCCCTCATGAAATAGCCCCGGCCAGGCCCGGCTGGTCTCGAACCTGACGCCGATTGGGCCACCCCAACGCCACTCTGCCGCCGGTCAGTGCGAGGAAACGACCCCAAAACCGACCGCCGCAGGCACCGTGATCAATTGGCCGGAAACGGTGCTGAAGTGGCCGGTTAATTAGCGATCAAATG
>NZ_JASJVI010000258.1:0-203 GCF_035019865.1 Cryobacterium sp. 10I5 | reverse complement strand
TACCGGAGCCGTCGGCCGTGACCGAGCCATCGGTCCCAGAGGTGTCCGTGCCGGAGGCATCCGTCCCGGAGAGTGCGAAGCCGCCGGTCTCGCCGCTCCAGAAACCGAGGTCCGCGATGCGCGCGTGCCAGACGGAGACCGTTCCGTCGATCATCCGGAGATAAGCGCGACCGTCCGACGTGTCGGTGTCGACGGCACCGGTC
>NZ_JASJVI010000257.1:0-203 GCF_035019865.1 Cryobacterium sp. 10I5 | reverse complement strand
CGGCCCGCGACCTGTTCCGGGCTGAACCGATCGGTGAGCATCGTGGCGACTTGTTTCCGTAACGCTAACCCGTCCAGTTTCCGGGTTCTTGGCCGCCGAGCCCGTGCCCAGGTCTGCTCCTGCGCGAGCGAAGGCACGTAGCGGCCGGCGACCTGGTTTCTGGTCACTTCCCGGCTGATCGTTGACGGCGCCCGGCCCAGTGC
>NZ_JASJVI010000256.1:0-203 GCF_035019865.1 Cryobacterium sp. 10I5 | reverse complement strand
CCGGAAGCCGCGTGCGGCGAAGTCATTCACAGCGGTGTCAACGGCGGAGGTGATGTCCGCGGAATTGTCGGCGAGAGCGAGGATGACCTGGGGTGCGCCCTTGGTGACCTTGAACGTCGCGCCCCTGTCGTCGGTGACGGTGGCTTCGGTGCGTTTGTGAACCGGGTCGAAGGGTTGGTAGTGCGTGACCGTGTAGGCATCCA
>NZ_JASJVI010000255.1:0-208 GCF_035019865.1 Cryobacterium sp. 10I5 | reverse complement strand
TCCCCGCCTACATCGAGAAGATCGCCAAGCGTTCGCCGTTCGGCGGCAAGACCGTCACCGGAGGGATCGTCACGGCCAAGGACTCCGCCTGGCTGCTCAGCTGGACAGTGAACCGCCAGCCGCACTTCAAGAAGCAACCCGAGGACCAGATCGTGGTCTGGGTGTACTCGCTGTTGGGCGACGTCCCCGGCGACTACGTGAAGAAGTC
>NZ_JASJVI010000254.1:0-211 GCF_035019865.1 Cryobacterium sp. 10I5 | reverse complement strand
GCGGGTTGCGGCCGGTGCGCGCCGCGGTGGCGGTGCGCTCGACGCCGAGCCAGCCCGGGATGGTGACCTTGCCGTCGCTGGCGACGGTTTCGGCGAGTGCGGCAAAGAATGCGGTGAGCACGCTGTCGACGGCAACCTGGCTCTGGCCAGAGTCTGCGGCAACCTTGGCAACGAGCTCGGTCTTGTTCAGCGACTTGTCAGCCATTGAGTG
>NZ_JASJVI010000253.1:0-214 GCF_035019865.1 Cryobacterium sp. 10I5 | reverse complement strand
GTCCGGGCGGCGTCCTCGGACGTCGAGGAGGCGCCGAGCAGCATCCGCACGATGCGGAGAACGGCCCCGGTCGCCCAGACGACCGGGAACATCGAGCGGCGCAGGCCGAGCAGCTGTCGATACTGGCGCGGGAGCGAGGCGACCGCCCCGGCGAACATCACCCGGTAGAACGGCAGCATCCCGCGTCGCAGCGGCGGATTGCGGATGAAGCGCA
>NZ_JASJVI010000252.1:0-217 GCF_035019865.1 Cryobacterium sp. 10I5 | reverse complement strand
CAGCGCGCGCGGTTGCGCCGCCGGCTCTGGCCGGGGCCGCGGCGCTGACGGCGGTGCCAGGGACCGGCGGTGGTGGCTGTAGTGCGTTGCCCGGGAGCGTCCCACGGCCCACGAGCGGGACGAGCTCGGCGATGGTGGCCTCGATCATTTCTCGGTGTTCTTCTCGCTGCTGTTGGTCGAGAGTTGATCCAACAGAGCCGAGAGTTTTCCCTGGATC
>NZ_JASJVI010000251.1:0-222 GCF_035019865.1 Cryobacterium sp. 10I5 | reverse complement strand
CCATACCAGCTTCGGTAAGACGGCCGGTCTGGTGCAGGATGCCCATACCGTCAGCCACTTCCAGAAGGCCGTTCTGAGGATCGGCAACTACCTCATCCTCCTCGCCCTCGCGTTGGTGACCGTGATCGTGGTGGTGTCGACTCTGCGGGGCGACCCGATCCTGACGACACTGCAATTCGCGCTCGTGCTCACGGTTGCGGCTATCCCCGTCGCGATGCCGAC
>NZ_JASJVI010000250.1:0-224 GCF_035019865.1 Cryobacterium sp. 10I5 | reverse complement strand
ATGGCGTCGAGAGTTGTGTTGAAAGAGCGCGAGAACTTGTTCTGGGTTCGGGTTCGCGAGGGGATGTCGGCGGCGGCCGCGTGTGAGTCTGTGGGAGTGAATCGCAGACAGGGATACCGGTGGATCAAGGCCGCTGGCGGGCGAATTCCCGTTCCAGCCGTGGCCTCTTCGGGGCGCTATATGGGTCAAGAGGAGCGTCTACGCATCGCGGATCTGCGGCTGGG
>NZ_JASJVI010000249.1:0-227 GCF_035019865.1 Cryobacterium sp. 10I5 | reverse complement strand
GGAGCAGGCCGACGCGGTCGTACGCACGGGCGAGGGTGGCATCGGCAACGGATGCCGCCCGCGCGGCGTTGACGGCCAGCAGGCGGTCGAGCTCGGCCGGGTCGTCGAGCAGCTCGATCACGCGGGCGCGGATCGGACCGAAGGTGCCGGTGACGACCTCGGCGAGGCCCTTCTTGAGGTCACCGTAGCCGCGGCCCGCGTATTCGTCTTCGAGGGACTGGACTGTG
>NZ_JASJVI010000248.1:0-230 GCF_035019865.1 Cryobacterium sp. 10I5 | reverse complement strand
GCGCAGGTGAACGTCACCGTTCCCGTCCTGACCCTGCTCGGCAAAAGCGCGGAACCCGGGTACCTGGCCGGGTACGGGCCGATCGACCCGGAGACCGCGCGGCGGCTCGCGGCGGGGGCGCCGAGCTTCACCCGGCTCCTCACCCACCCCGAGACCGGGGTCGTGCTCTCGATGGGACGCGACACCTACAAGGTCCCGGCCGCGCTCAAGAAATGGCTCGAGGTGCGGGA
>NZ_JASJVI010000247.1:0-231 GCF_035019865.1 Cryobacterium sp. 10I5 | reverse complement strand
CACGTACCCCAAAGGTGCGGAAAAGCCGCAGTGCTTTCCGGCCTCACGTGGGACCGAAGTTTTACGTTTTTCTCGCTCTCGAATCCTTGATTCGGAGATGTGAGGCGTAGGCTTGAAAGTCTTCCTTCCGCATGTTTCGACGGGTTGGTCAAGTTCCTATTTCGGACGCGTTTTTCGTGTCTGTGACCGGGTTCTGGCCGATTTGACAGGGACTGCGGGGGAGGTTAGGTT
>NZ_JASJVI010000246.1:0-233 GCF_035019865.1 Cryobacterium sp. 10I5 | reverse complement strand
TCGTGCGAGGCTGGCCTCGGTCTCGGCGAATTCTTCTTCGGTGAAATCTCCGGACTCGATCAGGAACGCGACCTGCTCGTCGGAGAGCGCGCCACCACGGGGCTGGCGCTTCGTGATCAAGTCAGTCATCTCCCGAAGGAGGCTGACCACTAGCTCATCGTCGTGACCCTGTGCCTCGGCGGCATCACGGAGGCCCTGGAGGCTCTTCTGGACCTCGGTGTTGGTCGTTGCGT
>NZ_JASJVI010000245.1:0-236 GCF_035019865.1 Cryobacterium sp. 10I5 | reverse complement strand
CGCGGGGAGTGCGGCAGAGGACTTCGCCCGGGCCGGCGGCTGGCCGCTGCTCGCCGAGGTGTCGAGCAACGCCCGCTTCGGGCCGAACCTCGTGGCCGCTTACCGTGAGCTGCTGCAGGCCGAGGACTTCGGCGGCAGGGTCGAACGCGTGATCGTGTTCGGGCATCCGTCGCTCAGCCGGGAGATCCCTGCCCTGATCCAGCGGGACGACGTCGAGACGATCGTCGTGGCCCCGA
>NZ_JASJVI010000244.1:0-238 GCF_035019865.1 Cryobacterium sp. 10I5 | reverse complement strand
GCTTCAAGGGGTCGAAGCAACACCGTATGAGTGAGGTGTTGGTGATGGCGTCGAGAGTTGTGTTGAAAGAGCGCGAGGACCTGTTTTGGGTTCGGGTTCGCGAGGGGATGTCGGCGGCGGCCGCGTGTGAGTCTGTGGGAGTGAATCGCAGACAGGGATATCGGTGGATCAAGGCCGCTGGCGGGCGAATTCCCGTTCCAGCCGTGGCCTCTTCGGGGCGCTATATGGGTCAAGAGGA
>NZ_JASJVI010000243.1:0-246 GCF_035019865.1 Cryobacterium sp. 10I5 | reverse complement strand
GGCTTCCCGGGTGGCGGGGAGGTCTTCGGCGAGGGTGCGGCTGGCCTCGATCAGGGTCTCGGCCGTGCGCCGCGGCAACCGGAGCAGCGCCCCGACCTCGCAGGTGAACTCCTCCTTCGTGGCCTCCTCCGGCGACCACAGCGGGCGCCTCCCACCGGCGCGCTCCGCGGCTTCCGCGCGGGCCCGGCCGACATCGGCCAGCACCCGCTGGGCGGTATAGATCGCGTCGGCCCGCTTCGCGGCGGC
>NZ_JASJVI010000242.1:0-250 GCF_035019865.1 Cryobacterium sp. 10I5 | reverse complement strand
AACTGCCAGAGCGGGTAGCGGCGCTTGCCGCCGGCCAGGAAAGCGTAGAGGTCGCCCTTGGCTTGGCGCCGGCGCACACGTGCTGCGTCCACGCTCAGCATCTGGGCAACCTCGGCAACACTGAGCGAATCAGTGATGGCCCCCAGCCGTGTCGTGCGCTCCAGCTTCACCAAGTCGCCTCGTGCGAGGCTGGCCTCGGTCTCGGCGAATTCTTCTTCGGTGAAATCTCCGGACTCGATCAGGAACGCGA
>NZ_JASJVI010000241.1:0-260 GCF_035019865.1 Cryobacterium sp. 10I5 | reverse complement strand
GACGAAACCCGCACGCTGACCCAGATCGCCGCGGACGTGCTCACCGACGTCCTGATCGGCGGCGTCACCCCGGACGGGATCGGAGCCGGGGTGGCCGCGCAGGTCAACGTGACCGTTCCCGTCCTGACCCTGCTGGGCAAAAGCGAGGAACCCGGGTACCTGGCCGGGTACGGACCCATCGACCCGGACACCGCCAGGCGTCTGGCGGCGGGGGCGCCGAGCTTCACCCGGCTGCTCACCCACCCGGAAACCGGGGTCGT
>NZ_JASJVI010000240.1:0-264 GCF_035019865.1 Cryobacterium sp. 10I5 | reverse complement strand
CACCGCCACTGGGTGGCGAGCGGTTCGCCGACGCCGGTACGCACAGGAGGGCGCCGGCCGAAGCCGACACCCTCCTCTGTCTGAAGCTGGTGGAACGGGTGCCGATGTTACTTGGCGGCGGCCTTCAGCTTGCTGCCGGCGGTCAGCTTGACGCGGTGGCCGGCGGCGATGGCGATTTCTTCGCCGTTCTGCGGGTTGCGGCCGGTGCGCGCCGCGGTGGCGGTGCGCTCGACGCCGAGCCAGCCCGGGATGGTGACCTTGCCG
>NZ_JASJVI010000239.1:0-273 GCF_035019865.1 Cryobacterium sp. 10I5 | reverse complement strand
ATCCGTCGGTTCGATGCCGGCACCGCCGAGGTGAAACGGCTGTGGACCAGCCCGGACCACCGCCGGAAGGGCTATGCCGCCGCGGTGCTCGGCGCGCTCGAAGACCTCGCCCGCGAGCTCGGCTACTCCCGACTGCGCCTCGAAACGGGCTACAAGCAGCCGGAGGCCCTCGCCATGTACCGCAGCCTCGGCTACACCGAGATCGGCAACTACGGCGTCTACGAGCACGCGACCGGCTTCGAGCGGACCCTCGCCCCCTAACCGGGCCGCCGC
>NZ_JASJVI010000238.1:0-282 GCF_035019865.1 Cryobacterium sp. 10I5 | reverse complement strand
CTGCTGATGAAGCAGATCAAGAACACCGAGATCGGCGAGCTGCTCAAGGAGTCCGGCCTGCTGAGCTGACCGAGCCGGCGAGCCATGCGCGGGGCCCGGGACACGACGTCCCGGGCCCCGTTGCGGCGGCCGATCTAAGGCTCATCGACGAGTACGAGCGCATCGATGCGTCGGTGAAGGTCGCCGTCAAGGCTGAGGAAGTCGGCACACCGCCACTGGGTGGCGAGCGGTTCGCCGACGCCGGTACGCACAGGAGGGCGCCGGCCGAAGCCGACACCCTCC
>NZ_JASJVI010000237.1:0-295 GCF_035019865.1 Cryobacterium sp. 10I5 | reverse complement strand
GTTTGACACAATATACGTGGCCTCAAGGCCGCCTGAAACCACTAACCCTTTGAGTCAACTGAACTCGGGGCAGTCCCCAGCACCGTTCGAGGAGCATGTCGTTTTTGCCGCGGCCGTCGGTCCCAGACGACCTCACGGCTGACCAACGAGGGGCTTCTTTCCAACTCATCGCGACTTGACGTAGCGACGGTTGGACGCCCCCATACAGGGGTGCGCAAGGGTACGTCAACCCTCTTGAGAGTTCTCTTTTCAGCATGTGTACTGAACCTCCCATTGTGATTTGGAGGCGTTCATG
>NZ_JASJVI010000236.1:0-302 GCF_035019865.1 Cryobacterium sp. 10I5 | reverse complement strand
CCGCGGCGCACGATCGAACCCGAGAACACCGCATCCCCGGCCGCGCACGTCACGGGCAGTGACTCGCCGGTCAGCGCAGACTGGTCAACCTCGATCTCGTCGCCCTCCAGCAGTCGGGCATCCGCGGGAACGATATCCCCCAGCCGCAGCCGGATCACGTCTCCCGGCACCAGCTCACTGGCGGCGGGCGTGACCCAGGTACCGTCACGTCGAACCCGGGCATTCATAGCGAGCGTGTCCTTCAGGGCGGCGATGGCGTTTCCGGCCTGGCGCTCCTCGAAGAACCCGACCAAAGCGTTCGC
>NZ_JASJVI010000235.1:0-315 GCF_035019865.1 Cryobacterium sp. 10I5 | reverse complement strand
CCACGAGGACACGGGTGTGGTCGACGGTGCGCACGGCGCCCGTGAGCCGGAGGCCCAGGGAGGCTGCGAACGCGGCAGAGGAGTGCCCGAGTCGCAGCTCGAGAGCGCCGGGTTCGATGATGCGGTCGCCGGCCCTGCCCGTGAACGCGGCGAGATCGGCGTGCACCGCGAACTCGACGCGGGCGCTCTCACCGGCCCCGAGCTCGACCCGCGCGTAGCCGATCAACCGGTTCACCGGCCGCACGACCGAGGCGACCGGGTCGTGCAGGTAGAGCTGCACGACGTCCGCACCGGGGCGGGCGCCCGTGTTCGTGA
>NZ_JASJVI010000234.1:0-324 GCF_035019865.1 Cryobacterium sp. 10I5 | reverse complement strand
GTTCGACTTGCATGTGTTAAGCACGCCGCCAGCGTTCGTCCTGAGCCAGGATCAAACTCTCCGTAAATGTTTGATTGACTAACCAAGCAAGCCTGGCGTCACATCTAGTGCAGACCGCCGCCGGAATGGGCGAACAATCTGCAAGTTTGAAACTGACAGAACAAATCATTACTGACTTGCTTTGTTGTTATAAATGTTTTCCAAAGGAATCTCTTTCGCGGTACTCCCTAGAAAGGAGCCCTACGACCGAGGTTTTTGGCATTTGACATTGTGCACGCTGTTGAGTTCTCAAGGATCGGACGCACCCGGCTTCAGGCCACACCG
>NZ_JASJVI010000233.1:0-327 GCF_035019865.1 Cryobacterium sp. 10I5 | reverse complement strand
ACCCTCGCCGAAGACCTCCCCGCCACCCGGGAAGCCCTGTCGTCCGGGTCGATCAGTTACCGGCACGCCCAGGTGATCATGGACCAGGCCTGGGGTATCCGCATGGGAGATGACCCGGAGTCGGCCGCCCGGGCCCGCGCGGTGTTCGAGGACGTGCTTGTGCCGGTCGCGGAGGTGCTGACGGTGGCAAAACTCGCCGACCGGGCCCGCCGGGTGCGGGAACGCACCCACCCGGAAACCATCACCACCCGGCACCAGAAAAGCGTCGAGGACCGGCACGTGGTCTTCCAGGCCCTCAACGACGGCATGGCGTCCCTGTATGTGACC
>NZ_JASJVI010000232.1:0-327 GCF_035019865.1 Cryobacterium sp. 10I5 | reverse complement strand
AATCTGTCGGACCGAAGTCCGATCAAATTTAAGATGCTCGCGTCCACTGTGTAGTTCTCAAAGTACGGGCGGTACCCTCACCTGCTCACGATTGATGTGAACAGGAAAAGGTCCAGAGGAACAGTTCAACCAGGCCAAAGCCCAATCGTTCCGGTCCCTCAGGACCCAACAGCGTGCATATACGTTTCTTTCATAACCCGCCCTGTCCAACAAGGCACCGCAAGCGGTACCAGGCGTACTGGAGTGAGAGATGATCTCTGCGTATCAATGTCAATGTTCCACCCATGAGCGCCATCGAAGAACATTCGTCTTCGTATGGCTTGGCAG
>NZ_JASJVI010000231.1:0-333 GCF_035019865.1 Cryobacterium sp. 10I5 | reverse complement strand
AGAGTCACGGCCGTCCACATTGTTGACATCGGGTTTCCCTCAGCGTAATAGGTCTCGTGGAGTGTAGAAGTTCGGTGTGCCTCCTCACAGCAGTTCGCGAGGTCGGACGTGGACAGAGGTTAGTCAATGCATGCGTTGCCCGCGAAGTGTTGGGGCGCTCCGGACGGTCAGCGGGACGGTCGGTGGACATGACGGTGCTTCCGATAGGACAGCAGGCAGTCGCGGAGGTAACAATGAAGCACGTCCCTATATAAGGCCCTCGACCCGGGAAAGGCCCGAAGGACACTCCCGCACCGCGCCAGAACGCAGCCTGGTCCCAGCTACACCCTCGAT
>NZ_JASJVI010000230.1:0-340 GCF_035019865.1 Cryobacterium sp. 10I5 | reverse complement strand
GTCGAGGGTTACAACCACACCCACCGGCACACCGGCATCGGGCTGAACACGCCCGCCGACGTCCACTACGGCCTCGCATCCGGCAAAGCCGCAGAGCGGGCGGCGACCCTCGCCGCAGCCCGCGCCCGGAACCCGGAGCGCTTCAGCACCAACCTCGATCCGAAGATCCTCGCCACCCCCGACGCAGCCTGGATCAACAAGCCAGCCGAACCACAAGAAGAAGAAACGAAACTAGCCGCCTAAACTCACGCTGGCCTCATTCGCCTTGACGGTGATGATGGAAGTAGGCCGTGGAATGGTGTGACTCCAACCTTGACTGACGCTTCTTGAAGCTGTCCTT
>NZ_JASJVI010000229.1:0-343 GCF_035019865.1 Cryobacterium sp. 10I5 | reverse complement strand
GCCTGTACCCGGTGAAGGGCGGGGTGACGCCGGAACTCTACGGGATGATGAACACCCTCTTCGACGCCTTCCTCAGCTTCCACGCCCGGCCGGCATTCCCGACCGAGGAGGAGCAGGCGCGGATGGACTCGGGGCAGGTGATCCCCGGCGCCGAGACCGCCGGTGCGGGTGCGGGCGCCGACGCGGGCACGGGCCCGGAGCTGGATGTGATCGAGGCGGAGCTGCGGGAGCGCCGCGCGGATACCCGCACGGGCGGGGAGAAACGTGCGGACATCCTCCGGGCCCTAATCGAGCACGCCGCCCGGGACGAGGACACGCCCAGCATGGGCGGGTCGGCGCCGAC
>NZ_JASJVI010000228.1:0-343 GCF_035019865.1 Cryobacterium sp. 10I5 | reverse complement strand
AATCTGTCGGACCGAAGTCCGATCAAATTTAAGATGCTCGCGTCCACTGTGTAGTTCTCAAAGTACGGGCGGTACCCCTCCAAGCCAGCGACCGAACAAGTTCGGTACGACTGCTGACAAGAAAAGGTCCAGAGGAACAGTCCAACCAGGCCAAAGCCCAATCGTTCCGGTCCCTCAGGACCCAACAGCGTGCATATACGTTTCTTTCATAACCCACCCTGTCCAACGAGGCACCGCAAGCGGTACCAGGCGTACTGGAGTGAGAAATGATCTCTGCGTATCAATGTCAATGTTCCACCCATGAGCGCCATCGAAGAACATTCGTCTTCGTATGGCTTGGCAG
>NZ_JASJVI010000227.1:0-353 GCF_035019865.1 Cryobacterium sp. 10I5 | reverse complement strand
GAACTCAAACTCACCGATGTCACCGATCGCATCCGCGTCGCGACGGAAACCTTGTATCAAGAATTGATCGATGCGGAAGCGACCGCGTTCATCGGCGCCGCCCCATTCGAACGCTCCGGCGACCGCACCACGCACCGCAACGGCACCCGAGCGCGCACCCTCAGCACCACGGCCGGGGACCTCGACCTGAAGATCCCGAAGCTGCGCGCCGGGTCCTTCTTCCCCGCGCTGCTCGAGCGCCGCCGGCGGGTAGACCAGGCCCTGTTCGCGGTCGTAATGGAGGCCTACGTCCACGGCGTCTCGACCCGGAAAGTCGACGACCTGGTCAAGGCCCTCGGTGCGGACACCGGGAT
>NZ_JASJVI010000226.1:0-364 GCF_035019865.1 Cryobacterium sp. 10I5 | reverse complement strand
TCGAACTCGCTCGGACTCATCGCTCCCCCGCTCTCTGCGCTCATGCCGCCCAGTCTGCCCCCACCGTGACCTCAGCGTGACCTCAGCGTGACCTCAGCGCACCCTCCCAGACCCCGACCGCCGGGATACTCAAATGAGAATGTGCAGCCCAAAAACCGTCCAAGACGTCGAAAAACGCCGGAAATACGCGGAAGTTCCCGGAACTCTGTTAGATTCAACGCGGTCCAACCGACCAACGGATGCGGCCTCTGGCACCGCCCGCATTGCCCACATCACCCGCATACCTGTTTTTTACAGACGAAGGTCCGAGGAGGACACTCAATGGCTGACAAGTCGCTGAACAAGACCGAGCTCGTTGCCAAGG
>NZ_JASJVI010000225.1:0-372 GCF_035019865.1 Cryobacterium sp. 10I5 | reverse complement strand
AGAGGCTTTGATAGATCGACTCGTGCGAAACCTGCAGCTCAGCCTGGCCGGCGAATACGACCGCGAGGTCGTCACTGATCTGCTGCGGGCTCCAGTTCTTCCGCAACCGCTCCTCGACGACGGCGGCAAGCAGCCGGTCGTCGAGCTTGCTCGGCTTGGGCCGGGCCGCTCTGATCACGCACCGTTTCTGAGCGGCATAGGGCCGGTAGCTGCGCGTAATCGGGTGGGCGTTACGACGCAGCTCCCGGCTGATCGTTGACGCGGAGCGCCCCAAATCCCGGGCAATCGCGCGAATACCGGCCCCGCCCAGCCGCAGATCCGCGATGCGTAGACGCTCCTCTTGACCCATATAGCGCCCCGAAGAGGCCACGG
>NZ_JASJVI010000224.1:0-382 GCF_035019865.1 Cryobacterium sp. 10I5 | reverse complement strand
GCGCGGTGGACGCGGAGGCGAGCGACGGGCAGCGGATGCGGGACGTGATCGTGGTCGGCGGCGGTCCGGTCGGGATTCTCCTCGCGGGGCTCCTCGCTGTGCGCGGCCTTGACGTCGAGGTGCTCGAGCGGCGTGCGGAACCGTCGCGGCGGTCGCGAGCCATCGGCATCCACCCGCCGTCGATGCGCGCCCTCGACGAGCTCGGTCTTGCGGACGCCGTCGTCGAACGCGCGGTGCGGATCCGCGGCGGCGAGGTGCGCTGCGACGGGCGCGCCCTGGGACGGCTGACGTTCCGCGAGGCGGCCGGGAGGCATCCGTTCGTCGTCTCACTGCCGCAGTACGAGACCGAGGCGCTGCTGCGTGCCCGTTTCGACGAGCTCAG
>NZ_JASJVI010000223.1:0-382 GCF_035019865.1 Cryobacterium sp. 10I5 | reverse complement strand
TCGTTGCCGCCCCGGCGATACTCTCCACCGCTCGGGCCAGGGTGGACATGGCACGGCATTCTAGAGGCCTGATGAGATTCGTTGCCTCGAAGGTATCTCGCCCTTACGATTCCAGTGAGATAGGAATCGTTCGATCATGGCCAAACAGCTTGGGTTCAGGGGCAATTCAGATTTGGTCATCTCACTGAAATCGTAAGGCCGAGGTCTCTCCGACGTGTTGAATGTAGCCGAGGATATCGGAGGCTGGCTCATCCCCGTCTCGCTGACCTCGTACTTGCCAGGTCGTCGCGGAAACGGCGACTAAGCTAACGCTGCCGTGCTGACGTGAAGCTAGGACATGTTCGGGCATGAACGCCTCCAAATCACAATGGGAGGTTCAGTA
>NZ_JASJVI010000222.1:0-403 GCF_035019865.1 Cryobacterium sp. 10I5 | reverse complement strand
GCCCTCGCCCTGTCGTTTCTCCTCGCCCCCACCCGCGGGCAGCTCAGCCCGGAACAGAGCCGCCTGCTCGGGGTGCCGGCCAGCGTGGTCGTGCCCGCGTCCGAGACGGACGAGTTCCTCGCCGACTACTACCCGAGCCTCCGTCATGCGCTCCCGGTGACGAGCACGGATGCCTCGGTGCGCTTCCCGGAGGCCGCCGCGCCCGTCCTGGTGCTCACTGTGCGCTTTCTCCCGAAGCAGGCACTGAGCCTCGGCTGGGACTGGGAGCACCGCGAGGGCCGGGCCGTGACGCGCGTGCCGCTCGGCGCCGGCCCCGGCTCCGACCCAGCCGGCCGGGACGTGGCCGCGGAGGCCGCTCTCCTCGCGGCCGTCGCGGTTGGGGGGGCCAAAACCCCCCCCCCCC
>NZ_JASJVI010000221.1:0-476 GCF_035019865.1 Cryobacterium sp. 10I5 | reverse complement strand
GAGCGCGGGTTCGACGCTGTGGGGACGCAGGAGATCGCCGAACGCGCCGACGTGGCTGTCGGCACGGTGTTCCGGTACGCCTCGTCCAAGGCCGAGCTGCTTCTCATGGTCTACAACCGCGAACTGCGCGACGCGATCAACACCGGCGTGCGGGCTGCGGCTGCGGTCGCTGACCCGGTCGAATCGGTGAACGCGCTCGTCCAGGCCGTGCTGGCGAGCTCGGCGCGCAACCCGGCCAACGTCATCGCCTACCAGCGCGAGCTGTTGTTCGGCTCGGCCACCGACGAGCACCGCACCGCGGGCCTCGCGCTCGTCGGCGAGCTCGAGGACGCGATCGCGTCCCGCCTCGCCACGGCGTCCCGGTCGGCCGGGGTCGATGGCGCACCGGTCCTGCGCGACGGACAGCGGGCCGCCCGCACCGTCTTCGCGGCGCTGGCGCTCCTGCTTGCCGGGCCGTCCACGGGCGCGCATCCCGG
>NZ_JASJVI010000220.1:0-507 GCF_035019865.1 Cryobacterium sp. 10I5 | reverse complement strand
CATCCGGCTGCTCGAGCAGGAAGCCGAGGTCATGCGGCGGGCCGTCGCGTATCTCTCCCGGGACGTCAACCCAAAATAATCTACCCGCTGGTCCTCGAACTGGCCGTCGACGGTGTCCCCGTAACGGTGACCTGCCGGGTGTTGCGCTTCTCCAAACAAGCGTTCTACCAGTGGAAGCGCGCCCCCGTCTCCCAGCGCGATTGGGACGACTCCCACCTCACCAACGCCGCCTGGGACGCTCACCAGGACGACCCTGCGTTCGGCTACCGGTTCATTGCCGACGAACTCCATCAGGCGGGCCTCACGGCCGGCGAGAACCGGGTCTGGCGGCTCTGCTCTCAGCAACGACTCTGGTCCGTGTTCGCGAAGAAACGCGGCCTCACCCGCAAGGCCGGCCCTCCCGTCCACGACGACCTCGTCGAGCGGAAAATCACCGCGACACGCCCGAACCAGCTCTGGCTGACCGACATCACCGAACACCGCACCGACGAGGGCAAGATCTACCTC
>NZ_JASJVI010000219.1:0-534 GCF_035019865.1 Cryobacterium sp. 10I5 | reverse complement strand
AGCACCCGGGCCCGCCGGTCGACGTCGGTTGCGGTGGTCACCCGGGCCGCATCCACCGTCCGCCCGATCGCCTCGACCTCTTTCAGCGCAGTGACGGCTTCTGTGTCGCTGAGCAGTCCGACCGGGATCGCGGCCAGAGCGTCTACCAAGACTGCCCGGGCCGCGGCGAGCCGGGCGACAGCATCCGCATGCACCGACGGAACCGACCCGGCCAGCCCCTCAGTGTCCTCGAATCCTTCTGCAATCGCAACGGGATGGGCCGACTCGACACCGACGGTGGGCTGGTCTTCCGCGGCCCCGGAATCGGGTCGCGGCGGGGTGTGTGACTGGGGATCTATAGCTCCTGCCATACCCAGATTCTACCCCGAATCGAACACGAATGCGAGACTTGCTCACTTAATTTAGTGCTGCTCATCTCGAGTTTCAAACCTGAAAACGGGTACCCAGCGGTGTGTGTGCCGGTGGCTGTGCTGATTAGTGAGGCCGCGGACACCTCACCGCGACTATCCCCGCATCTTGCGACGATGCACAGCT
>NZ_JASJVI010000218.1:0-544 GCF_035019865.1 Cryobacterium sp. 10I5 | reverse complement strand
ATCGATCAATTCTTGATACAAGGTTTCCGTCGCGACGCGGATGCGATCGGTGACATCGGTGAGTTTGAGTTCTCCCAGCAGGTCGAGCAGGGCAGACTGGTCTAGAGCCATCTCTAATGGTTAGTAGCTGGCCTGGGGCTGGCTGGCAAGCTGGTATCGGCCTTTCCCAACGTGACTCAAGAGCCATCTGTCCCGCGCAAGCGGTGGCTTTCACACGACCTGTCCGCTGGGCTAGGTCGGTGCCGGCCTGACCCGTTTCGATGGCTTCATAGAAGGTTGTCCACCCACGCTCCGGCGGGGGTGTGACTCATTAGAGATCTGCCTCGCGACGATTCTCCCAGGCCCGGATAACGAACCATTTACCGGAAGAAGACACTTCGTGAGCACCGTGGCTGACACATACAAATACGTCATCGGCGTGGATACCCACGCCAAAACGCACACCTACGCAGTCGTTGCTGCCGCTACTGCCCTCTCTGTCAACCTTGGGTAAGGCACCGGGATCGTCCCGAATAGTGTCGTAGAGGGCGGGGAAGGATTTCCC
>NZ_JASJVI010000217.1:0-549 GCF_035019865.1 Cryobacterium sp. 10I5 | reverse complement strand
CGGTCTCGGCCGCACCGTACGGGAGCCCGGGCATCCTGCCGATCTCGTGGGCCTACGTGCGCATGATGGGCGCGGCCGGCCTCAAGCAGGCCACCGGCGCCGCCGTGCTCGCGGCCAACTACGTCGCCAAGGGGCTCGAGGGGGCATACCCGCTGCTCTACTCCGGGGAGAACGGGCTCGTCGCCCACGAGTGCATCCTCGACCTCCGCCCGCTGACCGCGGCGACGGGCGTGACCGTCGACGACGTCGCCAAGCGCCTCGTCGACTACGGTTTCCACGCGCCGACGATGAGCTTCCCGGTCTCGGGCACGCTCATGGTCGAACCGACCGAGAGCGAGGACCTCGGCGAGATCGACCGCTTCATCGAGGCCATGATCGCGATCAAGGCCGAAGCGGATGCCGTCGCCTCCGGTACCTGGCCGGCCGACGACAACCCGCTGCACAACGCGCCGCACACGGCTCAGTCGGTGATCGAGGGGGAGTGGGAGCACTCCTACGACCGCGCGACCGCCGTCTACCCGCTCCGCAGCCTCATCCGCGGAAAATACT
>NZ_JASJVI010000216.1:0-549 GCF_035019865.1 Cryobacterium sp. 10I5 | reverse complement strand
GCACACTAGAACCACACGAGAGTGGCCCTGTTTTCAGTTGGCAGAAGTGGCCCTATTTTCGGTTGGCGTTAACAACTTGTGAAGAGTATCAAGGGACATGCTTCTGGTCGGGGCATTCCGGAAGCGCTTGAAATTGTTCTTCAAAATGATGACGGAAGTGTTATTGAGGCAAGAATGCCCCGACCGAATGGCATTGAGGTGGCCGCGCGACTGATCCCGTTGAGTATCGAGTTCATTGACTTCGGCGAGTGCCCCATTTGTCTCGAACCAAAACCCAACAGCCGCGAGCATGTTCCTCCACATTCGATTGGCGGTAACGTCATGACGCTGACCTGCGAGCGGTGTAACAACGAATTCGGCAGTCGATACGAACCGCACCTCCAAACTTGGTATGAGGGCTCCATGGGTCGCGTTCGTATCTCGGGGGGTGACGTGAAAGGCCGCCGTAATGCTGGCGAGTACCTTCTGCGGGTCCGGAAGATGTCAACCTGTATGAGTCATATTCTCTAGGCGGTCATTGAGTTCGTTCCTGCTTTCTCGGGTTCGTTG
>NZ_JASJVI010000215.1:0-554 GCF_035019865.1 Cryobacterium sp. 10I5 | reverse complement strand
AGCGCCTGACTGATCGCCAAACCCAGACCCGAACCGCCATACACCCGCGTCGTCGACGCATCCACCTGACTGAACGACTGGAACAACCGCGGCATCCGATCCTCCGGAATCCCGATCCCGGTATCCGATACCAGGAACCTGAGCGCCACCACCCCAGCCTCCGACACCCCAGACTCCGGCAAACCGGCCGGCTCGATCCGCACCATGATCGTGCCCGACTCCGTGAACTTCACCGCATTACCCACCAGATTCACCAGAACCTGCCGCAACCGCGTCACATCCCCGCTCACCCACGACGGACACCCATCCGCGAAATCACACAACAAGGTCAAACCCTTTTTGTCGGCCGCGACCGCCAACAAACCCACCGAATCCTCCACCGCCGAAATCAGATCGAACGGACGATCCTCCAACTCCAACCCACCCGACTCGATCTTCGAAAAATCCAGGATGTCATTGATCAAATCCAGCAACAGATCCCCACTGCGCCGCACCGTCTCCACATAATCCCGCTGCACCGCATCCAACCGGGTATCCAGCAACAACCCCGTCAT
>NZ_JASJVI010000214.1:0-568 GCF_035019865.1 Cryobacterium sp. 10I5 | reverse complement strand
GTGACCGGGGTCGCCGGTAGACTCGCTGGGTGAGTTGGACTGCCGAACTGCCCCGTGAACCGGACGAGTGGGTGCCCGACGACCGCGATGCACCGGAGGACTACGACGCTCCGCCGCCCCCGGACTACGGAGCGGGCGACGGCCAGGGAAACAGCTCCGACTACGGCTCCCGAGTCGGCCCGGGCGCGGGCGCCGGCGGATCCGGACCCGCCCGCACGTCGTTCGCGCAGGCATCCGCCCCGCCCCGCCGCGCCACCGCGAAATTCGCGACGGCAGCGGATGCGCTGCGCACGGTGTTCGGCTACGACTCGTTCCGCGGCGAGCAGGCCGCCATCATCGACCAGGTCATCGGGGGCGGCGACGCCGTCGTGCTGATGCCCACCGGCGGCGGCAAGAGCCTCTGCTACCAGATCCCGTCCCTCGTGCGCGAGGGCACCGGCATCGTCATCTCCCCGCTGATCGCGCTCATGCAGGACCAGGTCGACGCCCTCACCGCTGTCGGTGTCCGCGCCGAATTCCTCAACTCCAGCCAGGATTCCGCCGAGCGCTCCCGCGTCGAACGCGACTA
>NZ_JASJVI010000213.1:0-587 GCF_035019865.1 Cryobacterium sp. 10I5 | reverse complement strand
AGTTCCGGCGTCACCCCGCCCTTCACCGGGTACAGGCCGTTCTTCAATTGTCCGAAGCCGATGTTGGACTTCGCCTCAAAGAGGTCTTCCTGGGGCAGGACCCCGTCGGGGTCGAGGATGGCTTGCCATTGGAGCACCATGCCGCGGACCAGGTCCGCAGCCGCGGGCACCCCGGCCCTGGCGAGGATCTCGGTCTCCGGGGTGATCCACCCGGCCGCCGTGGCGACCAGTGCCCGCTCGGCGACCTCGACCTCGGCCGGAACGGCCCGGTGACTGACCGACCCGAGCCCCGTCGTGATCAGCTCGGCCGCCTCCACCCCGATGTCCCCCGCGGTCAGCGCGGCCCCGACGACCGGGAACAACGGCGGCAACACCGCCAGGCCCGCCCGGCGGGGCAACACCGCGTCCCCGAGTTTCGTGCGCCGCTTCACCTCCCGGGCCGACACCCGCGTCACCCGCGTCAGCACGTC
Source organism: Cryobacterium sp. 10I5 (assembly GCF_035019865.1). Classification (NCBI taxonomy): domain Bacteria; kingdom Bacillati; phylum Actinomycetota; class Actinomycetes; order Micrococcales; family Microbacteriaceae; genus Cryobacterium; species Cryobacterium sp. 10I5. The sequence goes on along the minus strand of NZ_JASJVI010000213.1, from coordinate 117 downwards.
CCAGGGTCCCCGGCAGCCCATCCGCCAGGCCAGGCCTTCGCGGCCGAGCACCCGGGCCCGCCGGTCGACGTCGGTTGCGGTGGTCACCCGGGCCGCATCCACCGTCCGCCCGATCGC
>NZ_JASJVI010000212.1:0-597 GCF_035019865.1 Cryobacterium sp. 10I5 | reverse complement strand
TCCCGCTCCTGACCGACCAGCAGGCCGCCCTCGTGCCCCAGAACGTCGCCGCGTTCGGCGAGGACCTCGACGTGCCGATCGACCAGGTGCAGATCTACCTCGCCGTGCGGGAACTCGCCCACGCCCGGCTGTTCCGGCACTCGCGCTGGCTGCGACTGCGGCTGATCAGTTCGATCACCGACTTCGCCCGCGACATCAGCATCGACTCCGGCCGTCTCGAAGAACTGGCGGAGGGCTTCGACCCGTCCAATCCCGAGGAGCTGCGGCAGGCGATCCTGAACGGCTCGCTGATTCCGCCGAAATCGGAGACCCAGCTCGCCGCCCTCGCGAGGCTCGAGACGATGCTCGCCCTCGTCGAGGGCTGGGTCGACGTCGTGACCGCCCGGGCCACGAGCCGGCTCCCCCGCGCCGACGCCATCAACGAGACGGTCAAGCGTCGTCGCGCGTCAGGTGGTCCGGCCGAGTCCGCGTTCTCGACCCTCGTCGGGCTCGAGCTGCGCCCGCGCCGGTTGCGCGAGGCGGCCGCGATGTGGCAGGCCGTGACGGATGCAGTCGGCGACGACGGTCGTGACGCACTGTGGGCGCATCCCGACCTTC
>NZ_JASJVI010000211.1:0-597 GCF_035019865.1 Cryobacterium sp. 10I5 | reverse complement strand
TCCTGCCATCACTGTGTTCATCAAGGGGAAATCCTTCCCCGCCCTCTACGACACTATTCGGGACGATCCCGGTGCCTCACCCAAGGTTGACAGAGAGGGCACCGTCGGCAGTCGCCGTAAGCCGGACCCCTACGGATACTCCCCCGCGTTCGCTGGCCACAATGATCTGAGTGGGCCGCTCATTCGCGTATGCCCCGCCCGCAAAGGATTCGGGGTGCCTTTAACGCGACAATAATTCGACCCTTCCGACCGTCTTGTATCCCTAGAGATATAAAACGTCTCACGACTCCCGTTTCTCGCCTTCGCAGATCGACGGAATCTCGCCTGCAGCGATTCTCATGACTACGTCACATAACCTCCTGCTTGAATTGCAGTACTCACCGTTAGTTCTGAAACACTCGGGATCACCAGTTCCGACCTTGCCGTTCCCACCGCACACGCGTGTCCCGCACAGCCGGCATTCAGCCCACCCGCCTACCGTTGACGGCGGAGTCCCCCACTCCAACAAACGAGCCCCGGCACATTCCTCGCCTCCCCCAGGTGCAGGGAAGCCGGGGCTTTTTCGAGGCCACCGGCGCCCAGCCCGGCTGCGCGAAG
>NZ_JASJVI010000210.1:0-599 GCF_035019865.1 Cryobacterium sp. 10I5 | reverse complement strand
GACCCTGTGCCTCGGCGGCATCACGGAGGCCCTGGAGGCTCTTCTGGACCTCGGTGTTGGTCGTTGCGTCGGGCATTTGGGACTCCTTCGCGCCGTGACTTCTTCTTCGTAGGATACTGAAGTCATATTTTCTGTGCAGCGACAGGGAGGAATGAACTTGGCTAAGACATTTGTCGATGGGAACGACCGTCTCGACGCCCTCTTGGCGCAGCCTGGAATGGCCGAGCGAGTCGCTGAGATTCACGATCGCGCCGATGAGGAAGACCGCGCCCGCGATGTGGCCATTCGTGGCTTGCCTGGTCGAGGTGCGCGACTGTAACGTAGCCGGTACGAGCGCCGGGCTTGAACCGGCGTGACTACCTCAGAAGCCCCTCGCCGTTGCGGGGGGCTTCTTGTTTGCCTGCATTGCTCATCTGCGTCAGAGTGCTTTGGACTTCTCGATGAATTCTTCGAGCGTCATGCTCCCCTCGAGGTAGGAGCTGATGTCCTCAACCGTCTCGCGGTCGGGCTCCATGCCCTCCAGTGAGTATTCGAGTCTCTGAGCCCCACCCGATCGTGCGGTTGAGCCCCACTGGTCGTGCGGAAGAGCACCAGTGGTG
>NZ_JASJVI010000209.1:0-603 GCF_035019865.1 Cryobacterium sp. 10I5 | reverse complement strand
GCCACCAACGTTCCCGACAACGACCTGGATCAACGAACCCGAGAAAGCAGGAACGAACTCAATGACCGCCTAGAGAAACTGACTCAATTAGGTTGACATCTTCCGGGGAGCCTGAGCCCAATACCGAGCGCGACGGGCGTAGACCCGGGATCCGGGGTGTCGCCGCCGACTGGATCGGGCGTTCCGTTTGGCCGCCAGCGGGCAGCTCCAATGGCCATACGCAGCAAAAACCCGCTTCCCTATTGGCCGCGTATGGGCACTTTTCGATGGCCGCCGACACGACCGCCCAGATCCTTGCCCGCCGCACGGCGTTTAACGATCGAGCCAACCACACGCTCTCGCTTGATTTCGCGTTCCATCTGTCCGAGCGCCGCCATGATCGTGAACAACATGGACCCCATCGGAACTTCCTGATTCTCGCCCTACGTCAAACGGCGGACTTGCTCTGAGCTACTGGCCTCACTCACCCTGACGTAGGGAGGCTAGCGACAAAGACCCAGTAGGGGACATCGACAACACACCGGCAGTTGGTTCTAAATCGTGCGCTTTGTGCGAGGATCTGGGGATGGAGCAGGTGCAGGACTTTCGATCAACAATTTTTCA
>NZ_JASJVI010000208.1:0-615 GCF_035019865.1 Cryobacterium sp. 10I5 | reverse complement strand
CCCGCCGAGGTCTCGCCCGCTGCCGAGGTCTCGGTCCGGCGCTGGAATGAGCTGAAGCGCGAGTACAACCTTCGCCACACGACACTCGAGCGGTTCACGGCGCCGATTGCACCGGCTGACGAGCCAGGGCTCTTGCCGGCGCCGGGTTATTCTCCCAGTTAAGCCACCACACCGAAATTCATTGCACCGGCTAAAACCTTGTTTTTGTGCAACACTTGCATGAGAGCATCATTCGCGGAGGCGGACAGTCGGGTATTTCCGGCATCGGCACCGAACGCGATTCACGTACACCGCGTGCGTCGCAGGTGGTCAACCCAGGGAATTGGATCATGATGAGGACGCGAGCCCGGGAATGAGCACGGACAAGACCACGAACGCTGCGGCCGATTCGGCGACGATAAAGCCCGACCCGGCACACGACCTGAAGTCGCTCCCGATGGCTGAGGTCCAGAAGCGGCTCGGCAGCTCACCGGACGGGCTGACCCAGTCAGAGGCCGACACACGCCTGGCAAAGTACGGTCCGAATGAGATCGCCGAGCATACGACGAACCCGCTTCTGAAGTTTCTTTCCTACTTCTGGGGCCCGATTCCGTGGATGATCGAAGTGGCCGTGGT
>NZ_JASJVI010000207.1:0-620 GCF_035019865.1 Cryobacterium sp. 10I5 | reverse complement strand
GCCGCCGTGACCGTGATCAAGCCCGCGGCATCCACCCCGGTTGCTCCGCCGCTTCCTCCGACTCCCGCCGTGCACTCGCCCGTGCCCTCGCCTTCGGCGGCCGCGGAACCGCCCGTGTTCCGGCCGCGCGATGCCGGAGCCGCGTCGTCCCCGACGCGGGGCGGCCTGGCACCTGCCCCGATCACGCCGGCGCCCGCGTCCTCAGGTGGCGCGACGAGCTGGTCTGCTGCGGGCACAGAGCACCCTGCCGGTTCCACCTCTGCCGTTGCAGCAGTAGCACGCGGCTCCGCCGCTGCGGGCTCCGCTGGCTCTGCAAGCTCCACGGAGTCCACTGGCGCTGCAGGCTTCGCAGGGCCTGCCGCTTCGACCGGCACGACCGGCACGACCGGCACGACCGGCACGACCAAGGTGAGCGGTTCCGCCGGGTACGTCCCCGGGGACATTTTCTATCCATCCGCCCGCCCTCTCGCGACGACCGGTGGCACCGCCGTGACTCCGAGCGCGGGCACCCCCGGAGGCTCGCCGACCGTGGGAGCCGGCGCGGGCATCCGCCCGGACGCCCCGCTCGAACCCTGGTGGACCACGCCCGCACGCTCGCCCCTTGTTCTCACGCCCGAGGA
>NZ_JASJVI010000206.1:0-692 GCF_035019865.1 Cryobacterium sp. 10I5 | reverse complement strand
AGGCGGAATTCCCCGTTCTCGAGGTAGCGCACACCGCCGTGGATCATGTGGGAGGAGGCCGACGAGGCGCCGGAGACGTAGTCGCCCTTGTCGACGATCGCGACGTCGATGCCCTGCATCGCCAGGTCGCGGAAGGTCGCGATGCCGTTGATTCCGGCACCGATGATGAGCACGCTCGCCCGGGGATGAGCGGCGATGGCGGCCTGAGCGGCTACGGCACCGGGACGGATACCCGGCGCGGATGCCCCGGCGGGCTTCTGGTTTGAGGGGGTCACTGTTCGCTCACTTCTGTGTGGGTCGGCAGGTCTGGTGTGTGGGTCTGCAGCCTTAGGTCTGCAGCGGCGGCTGACAATCACCGGATCACGGTCCTGCGCATGCCGCGCAACCTCGTGGGTCAGTACAGCATGCGCAACACCACACAAACGGTCAATGCCTGTGCACACACGTGCACACATGTGCAAGCAGAAGCTACGACCATCACAAACGATCCATCCCTGTCCGACCGAACCGATGACGCCCTCACGGCGGCGCAACCGTATTACGTGCAGGACCACCTGACCATGGAGGCCATCGCGCACGAGCTGCACACCTCCCGTTCCTCGGTGTCCCGCCTGCTGTGTGTGATCAACTCTTTGTAGGCCGTTTCGGCGCTGGATTCCTGCCAAGTTAGCGGCTGGTTTCCTGCCAAATGA
>NZ_JASJVI010000205.1:0-734 GCF_035019865.1 Cryobacterium sp. 10I5 | reverse complement strand
GTACGAAAAAGGCCCCTTCGCTTCGCGTGAAGGGGCCTTTTTCGTACTCTCGCGAGGAAGGAGGGGGGGTTAGTCGTTGGCGAGGAGGAGCTCGGCGAGGGGCTTGCGGGTGCGCGGCGCGATCTCGCGGGCGTAGAGCTCGGGGGAGAGGGCGTCGACGTCTCCGAGGACGCCGAGCACGGTCACGGAGACGACGGCGAGGTCGGACGTGAGGCCGAAGGATTCGGCGATCGCCGCGCCGTCGATGCCGCCGAGCTGATGCGTGTACAGCCCCTCTTCCTGGGCCTGGATGGTGAGGTGCGCGACCGCCTGGCCGAGGTCGTAGCGCGCCCACGGGTTCTCGCGGGTCTCGTCGATCGGCAGGTGGGCGATGTTCACGATCAAGACCGACGCGGAATCCGCCCAGGCCTTGTTGAAGCCCATCAGGCCCTCGTGCACCTTGGCGAAGCTCGCGGTGCCGCGGCGCGCGACGATGAAGCGGGCCGGCTGGATGTTGCTCGCGGACGGGGCCCAGCGGGCGGCCTCGAGGATCGTCGTCAGGGTGGTCTCATCGATGACCGCGGTCGGGTCGAAGCCGCGCGGGCTCCAGCGCTCGGAGAGCGCGGAGAGGAGGGGCGACGTCGTGTCGGCGGCGCGGCTGATGGAATCGGTGATGAGGGTCATGTGCCCGTCTTTCGTCTGGGGTGTGTGGGTTTCCGGGGCGACACTGACCCACGATCTAGAACGCGCACGCC
>NZ_JASJVI010000204.1:0-771 GCF_035019865.1 Cryobacterium sp. 10I5 | reverse complement strand
TCGTCGACTCAACGGGCGCCCGCGTCGCCGAGGGCGAGACCGGGGAACTCATCATCGGGGGAGTGGGCCTCGCCCGCTACCTCGACCCCGCGAAGGACGCCGAGAAGTACGCGCCGCACGTCGGCCTCGGCTGGCCGCGCGCCTACCGCAGCGGCGACCTCGTGCGCTTCGAGCAGGCCGGCCTGGTCTTCGCCGGCCGGGCAGACGACCAGATCAAGCTCGGCGGCCGTCGCATCGAGCTCGGCGAGATCGAGGCCGCCCTGCGCACCCTGCCGGGCGTCGCCGGGGCCGCCGCGGTCGTGCAGCGCACGCCGGCAGGGAACCAGGTGCTCGTGGGCTACCTCGCCCTCGTCGACGCGGCATCCGCCTTCGACCGCGCCCAGGCGACCACGCGCCTGCGGGACGAACTGCCCGCCGCTCTCGTGCCGTTGCTCGCCGTCGTCGACGAGCTGCCGACACGCGTCTCGGGCAAGGTCGACAAGGCCGCGTTGCCCTGGCCGCTCCCGGCGACGGGCGACGCCACGGATGCCGGCCTGCTGTCGCCGACGGCGGCCTGGCTCGCCGGGAAGTGGGCCGCCATCCTCGGGTCCACCGTCGAAGGATCGGACGCCGACTTCTTCGCCCACGGCGGTGGCTCGCTCACGGCGGCCCAGTTCGTCTCCGCGCTCCGCGAACGCTATCCGGACACCCGGGTCAACGACATCTACGACCATCCCCGCATCGGCGCGCTCGCCGACGAACTCGACTCCCGCACCCCCGCCGTCGTCGCCG
>NZ_JASJVI010000203.1:0-812 GCF_035019865.1 Cryobacterium sp. 10I5 | reverse complement strand
GGGCGGATTCAAGTGGTGTCTGCAACACCGGTTTGATTGGTTGGGTTCGAGATTAGCGTGGCGAGGACTTCTGCGGGCGTTCGGTAGCCGTGGCGTTTGCGGGGCCGGCGGTTGAGTTCCGCGGCAACGTTCTCGAGGATCCCGGGCCCGTGGAAGGACAGGTCTGTGCCTTTCGGAAAGTACTCGCGCAAGAGCCCGTTGGTGTTCTCGTTGCTGCCACGCTGCCAGGGCGAGTGCGGATCGCAAAAGTAGATCGGCATCCCGGTCGCCATGGTGATTTCTTGGTGTCGAGACATCTCCGCTCCCTGATCCCAGGTGGTCGAACGGCGCAGCTGTTCGGGGAGGGTGTTCATTGCCACGATCATCGCGTCGGCCACGGTGCGAGCGGTGTGATCCCCGGGCAAATGCAGCAGCATCACGTATCCCGTAGTCCGTTCGACGAGGGTTCCGATTGCGGACTTCGACGAGGTCGAGCCGATGATCAGGTCGCCCTCCCAATGCCCGGGAACTGCGCGGTCCTCGATCTCCGGCGGCCGGTCGGAGATCATCACCATCTCTCGGAACCTCTGCGGCCGCGGACCCTCCGGGCGCTGCGGGCGCCGTGTGGCACGCCCTGACCGCAACGCGGTGGCAACTTCCAAGCGCAACGATCCGCGGCCCTGCACGTACAGGGCCTGGTAGATCGTCTCGTGTGACACCTGCATCTCCGGATTCTCCGGATGCTTGACTTTCAGTCGGCCCGCGACCTGTTCCGGGCTGAACCGATCGGTGAGCATCGTGGCGACTTGTTTCCGTAACGCTAACCCGTCCAG
>NZ_JASJVI010000202.1:0-814 GCF_035019865.1 Cryobacterium sp. 10I5 | reverse complement strand
GGCGGGTACGGGTACCCGGACGCGGGTGGCGGCGGCGGTCCGGCGGAAGGAGAACCACCGGGCGAAGGATCCGCGAATGGCGGGGCACCGCCCGGAACGCCGCCGGATGCCGGGGGCGGCCGCGTTCCGGGCGGCCCATCGGAAGGCGCCGCTGGAGGAGCCGAGAGAGGGGGCCCGGCGGACTCGCCGCGCGGAATCGGCGGAACCTCGGGCACCTCGGGCACGTGCGGCACGTCGGGCACTTGCGGGACTTCCGGTACGGGAGGAAGTCCCGAGGCGCGCGGTGCGTTCACATCACTCATGAGCTGTTCCTTTCCACTGCATTGGCGGGGCGTCAGCCACGACAGGTCAGCGTCAACGACGGGTCAGCGGTGACGGGCCAGCTGGGGCCTCAGTAGCTGGAGTATCCGTTGGTCGAGGCCGTGCTGATCAGCACCACGAAGAGGATCGTGGCGATGATGCCGGCGACGATACCCAGGTAGCCGAGCACGAGGCCGGCGATCGCGAGGCCGCGGCCCTTCTCCCCGGTCTTCTTGATCTGGCTGAGCGCGATGTGGCCGGTGATGATCGCGGCGAGGGAGACGAAGAATGCCGAGACGAGCGACACGATCGCGAGGACGTTGTACTTGTCCTGGGCGAGGGGCTGGCCATAGGGCTGCTGGCCGTACTGCTGCGGCTGGCCGTACTGCTGCTGGCCGTAGGTGTCAGGAGCGCCGTATGCCGGTGCGGCGGGCGCCTGGTAAGCCGGGGCGGCGGATGCCGGATACTCCGGTGCCGCGGGTGCCTGATAGATCGGGGGCTGGTTCACCGGGGG
>NZ_JASJVI010000201.1:0-884 GCF_035019865.1 Cryobacterium sp. 10I5 | reverse complement strand
CCTCAAACGCAGCACCCCAGCTGACCTGCTCAGCGAGCTAGTCTCAAGGAAGGAAATAGCCCCTGTTGCTTCCACCGCTTGAAATCGCCGTAGGGTTGCGAGACGTCATTGAGCGGAGCCGCCGTTGCCTTCTCATGCGAGCCTCGGTCGGATTCCGGCTGTGGTCTCCTCAGTGCAATGCGGTAGGCAATCCGCGAGTGCGAGTGCGATCGGGTGCCGGGGTGTGGCATGCTCAACACTGTGCAGCTGACCGACTTGGAGAAGACGTTGGTTAGTCACGTGGCTGCCGGTACTATTTTCGATCTTGCCCCCGGCGCCGCGATCGATGCCGCAGTAATGGGCTCGTGGGATATGCAACACGAGATCCGTGCAGAGGTTATTCGGGACATTCTTCGTGGTCGTCACCTACCTGACGGCGGGGCGGACCCCCACGGTCTGCAATTGCGTGGTGCCAGGATTGTCGGACGCCTCGACTTGGATCACCTGATCTCCCCAATCCGTCTCAGCCTAAAATCGTGCCACCTGCCCGAGGGAGTCGACGGTGAAAGGTGTCAGATTTCCGACCTGGACCTGAGCCGGTCCGTCGTCGGCGTCACCGACCAGTACGCCAGCGATGGTGCGGTGCGTTTCCTGGGTGCGCAGATCACCGGGCAGTTGAGTTTGAGTGGCGCGATCCTGACCAATGAGACCGGTCCCGCCCTCACCGCCGACGGGGTGAGTGTCGGCGGCGACATGTTCCTTGATGACGAGTTCACGGCGACCGGGCACGGCGATGATGGTGCGGTGCGTTTCCCGGGTGCGCAGATCACCGGACAGTTGAGCTTGAGTGGCGCGATCCTGACCAATGAGACCGGTCCCGCCCTCGCCGCCGACAGGGTGAGTGT
>NZ_JASJVI010000200.1:0-928 GCF_035019865.1 Cryobacterium sp. 10I5 | reverse complement strand
TCCCCACTGCGCCGCACCGTCTCCACATAATCCCGCTGCACCGCATCCAACCGGGTATCCAGCAACAACCCCGTCATTCCGATCACCGCATTCATCGGCGTCCGAATCTCATGACTCATCGTCGCCAAAAACGCCGACTTCGCCGTCGTCGCCGCCAACGCCGCATCCCGCGCCAACCCCAGACTCACATTCAACTCCACCTGCCGCACCCGCAACCGATCCGCATCCCGCACCGCGAGCACCAGTCGCACCGCACCGACCAACAGGGTGCAGAACGCGACGAAGACGGCAAGCGAGGCGAGCGGCACGAACTCATTCACGACGATCACGCCGAGTGCGCAGATACTGAAGATCGCCGGCGCGGCAAGCGCGAGCGTTGCACTCGCCCGGTCGGGCAGGGCCGAAACGCCCGGGCTCCACGCGGCGACGCCGAGCAGGACGCCGACAACGGGCCACGCAACGTCGACGAGTCCGCCCCGGATATAGGTGCCGTCTGCGACGCCGGCCACGAGGAAGGTGTTGGCCAGTGCGAAGCCCAGGAAAGCGGTGACCAGCAGGAGCCATGCCCGGCTCGGGCGCCGACCGTAGACGGTCAGGGCGCACACCAGGAGGGCGACGAGAATCAGGGGCGAGACCGGATAAGCCAGGCCCAGGATGTCGTCCACGACGATGTCCGAGACCGGTCTGAACAGGAGCGCCGCCGCAACCGCCACGAGGCCGAGCCCGGCGATGACACCGTCCAGCCAGACGGTCGCCGACGTCGGGTTGAGCCGTCGCCGCATGAGGACGAGCAGGAACGACACCGCGAGCACCAGGAAGAGGGCGAAGAAAATGATGGCCGCCAGCGAAGCCCCATGGGGAACCCGCGGCGGGAAAAGAATCGACTCGGCCGTGTCTGCCGCGGGGCGGCACACCCAACCCCCCCCCC
>NZ_JASJVI010000199.1:0-942 GCF_035019865.1 Cryobacterium sp. 10I5 | reverse complement strand
TTCTCTAGGCGGTCATTGAGTTCGTTCCTGCTTTCTCGGGTTCGTTGATCCAGGTCGTTGTCGGGAACGTTGGTGGCTGCGGGTGCTGCCGAACGAAGCGTTCGGGGTGGGCGGCATACGCGGTCGTGAGTACGCGGGCGCGGGCGTGCTGAATGACGGGTGCGCGGCCGTGGTGGACGTTGAACGGGGTGTGCATACCGATGCCGGAATGGCGGTGCTCACCGTTGTACCAGGCGTAGAACTCGGTGCAGAATGAGCGCGCCTCGGCGAGGCTGTGGAACCGGTCGGGGAACTCGGGCCGGTACTTCAAAATTTTGAAATGCGATTCGCTGAATGGATTGTCATTGCTCGTGTGCGGGCGGGAGTGGGACTTGGTCACGCCCAGATCGGCGAGCAGGAACGCGACGGGTTTCGACGCCATCGAGGACCCGTTGTCGGAATGGATCGTCAACTGGTCGCGGCGAATGTTCTGCTTCTTGATCGTGTCCAGCAGGAGCCGCTCGGCCAGCTCGGCGGATTCCCGGGTCGCGACCATCCAGCCCACGACGTACCGGGAGTAAATGTCGATGATCGTATAGAGGTGGAAGTACGACCATTTGGCCGGACCCTTGAGCTTGGAAATATCCCACGACCACACCCGATTGGGTCCGGTCGCGATCAGTTCGGGCTTGACCCGGGCCGGGTGCGTGGCCTGAGCCCGCCGCTCCCCGGTCTCACCGTGGGCGCGGAGCAGGCGATACATCGTCGCGACCGAGCAGAGGTAGGTGCCCTCGTCGAGGAGGATCGCCTGGATCTCCGCCGGCGCCTTATCCACGAACCGGCTCGAGCGCAGCACCTCCAGAACAGCGGTGCGCTCCGGCTCGGTCAGCGCGCGCGGTTGCGCCGCCGGCTCTGGCCGGGGCCGCGGCGCTGACGGCGGTGCCAGGGACCGGCGGTGGTGGC
>NZ_JASJVI010000198.1:0-973 GCF_035019865.1 Cryobacterium sp. 10I5 | reverse complement strand
GGGTGGGGAATAGGGGTGGACCCGGGCATCCGTCGCCGTGTAGTGTGTGGTCAGACCACAGCGGCTTCGTTCCACAGTCGCCGCCCCAACGACCGACACCACCCCACTGCCGAGGAGGAGCCCGTGACCGTTGACGCCGTGCCCGCGGAGGGCGCACTCCCCGACGAACGCCGGGCCTGGGAACTCGTGCTCGAGTCGATCGAGCGGGACCTGCTCTCCGGGCGGCTGCGACCCGGGGATCGCCTCGCACCCGAACGCGCCCTCGCCGCCTCCCTCGGAGTCGGCCGGTCGAGCGTGCGCGAAGCGCTCCGGGTGCTCGAAGTGCTCGGACTCATCCGCACCGCGACCGGCTCCGGGCCGACGTCCGGGGCGATCATCGTGGCGCTGCCGGGCGGCGGAATGTCGGCGCTGATGCGGCTGCAGGTCGCGGCCCAGGGGTTCCCGGTGGCGGATGTCGTGAAGACCAGACTCGTTCTCGAGGCAGCCGTCGTGACCGAGCTCGCCGACGCCAACGGCCCGGCCAGGGTCGGCACCGCGTCCCTGGCCCGCGCGGAACAGCTCCTCGACGCGATGGACGCCCCGGGCCGGACCGAGGCCGAGTTCCTCGCGCTCGACGCCCAGTTCCACCTCTCCCTCGCCGAGGCGTCCGGGAACCAGGTCATCACCGCGACCATGGCCGGGCTCCGCAGCGCGATCGAAGCGTACGCACGCGCGGGCGTTGCCCGGCTCGGGTCGTGGGCGGAGACATCCGCTCGCCTCAGGCTCGAACACCGCGAGATCGTCGCGTGCATTCGCGCGGCCGACCCCGCCGCGGCCCGCCGGACCGTCCAGGCCCACATCGCGGGCTATTACGCCGAGACCCGGCTCACGGCACGACCTGGCGATCCCGACCTCGTCGGGGCACCGCTCCGCCAACCCGACCTGAACTGACCTGACCTGAACCACCGATCACCTGACCGCCCGACCGCCGTAG
>NZ_JASJVI010000197.1:0-994 GCF_035019865.1 Cryobacterium sp. 10I5 | reverse complement strand
GCCAACCGCCGCCAGAGGTCCCAGGCCGGGGCCGGTCCCTCGTCGAGCTTCGCCGCTGTGTGCTGGTCGCCGTTGTCGGAGTTCTCGGTGAGAGAGCCGATGGTGGCGAGCACCAGGTCGTTCTCGCCGAGCTCGACGCCACCGACGACACCCTCGCGGATCCAGTGGATCGCGGTGGCCTGCTTCCGGTCGGCAGTGATCGCGAAGTCGATGTCGGTGACCTCGGTGTCGAACTGGAACGTCACTCCCTGGTCCAGCAACCATCGGTACAGCGGCAGCACCATCGACTCGTACTGGTTGTACTTGAAGAACCGCACGTTTGCGAAGTCCGGCATGCCGCCGATGTGGTGGACGAAGCGGTGCACGTACAGCTTCATCTCCAGCGCAGAGTGCCACTCCTCGAAGGCGAACATGGTGCGCCAGTACATCCAGAAGTTGCTGGCGAAAAATTCCTCGCCGAAGACCTCGTTGATCCGCTTGTTCTCCAGGGACTCACGGGTAGCCAGGAAAAGCCCGATGAGCTCCTTCTGCGCTTGCTTCGAGAGAGTGAAGAGGGTGCCTGTGCCGGCATCCTGACCCTGCTCGACGGTTGCCCGCTGCAGCGAGACGTTCGGGTCGTCCTTGTTCAGCCAGTAGAACTCGTCGAGCACAGAAGCGCCGTCGACCTCGATCGAGGGGATCGAACGGTACAGGTCCCACAGGCATTCGTAATGGTCGTCCACCTCACGGCCGCCGCGGATCACGAAGCCCTTCTTGGGCTCATCGATCCCGTCCAGCGCCCCGCCGGGCAGCTTCAGCCGCTCCAGGATGGAGATCTTCGACCCGTCCATCTGTCCGTCACGGATCATGAACGCCGCCGAGGCCATCGACGCCAGACCGGCGCCGACGAACCACGCGGTCTTGTTCTCGACTCCCTCAGGCTTGCGGGGACGCGCGAACGCCTCCATAGTTCCGCTGCTGTAGTACATAGTCAGTCTCCCTAATATGTTTCGAT
>NZ_JASJVI010000196.1:0-1040 GCF_035019865.1 Cryobacterium sp. 10I5 | reverse complement strand
GCGCAGGCTAGGCGACCTAGGCGGTCGCGAGAACCCGGGCCTTGAGGGCCTCGTACTCTGCGGCGGTGATCGCGCCGGAGTCGAGGAGCGCCTTGGCCTTGGTGATCTCCTCGGCCGGGCTCGCTCCCGCAACCGTCTGGATGTACGACTCGGTCGCGTGCTGCGCCTCCTGGACCCGTTCGGCCTGACGCTCCGCCATGCCCTGGCCGCGGACGATGAGGTAGATCAGGGTTGTGAGGACCGAGGCGACGACCAGGGCGATGAACCAGAGCGCCTTGGCGCCGCCCCCGAGGCTGCGGTCGCGGAACAGGTCGACGATCACGCTGAACAGCGCGAAGAAGTAGGCGATGGATGCGAAGACCCAGAAGAAGAGCAGGGCGACGTCCCAGATGTTGTGAACAAGATCCACGGTATTCCTCCAAAGAATCGCGGAAAGCCGCGTCTGGCGCGTGCTGCGGCCGCGCGCCGAGGAAAACCTAGCAGCGGGTGAAGTTCGCCCGGGAGTCTATTCGGCGGTCAGGTGTGCGAAAAAACGACCGAGCTTGTCTGCATAAACGACACCGCAAAAACGGCACTGTCAGCCGAGATCGAAGGTGACCCCGGTCAGCCCTTCGCTTTCCTCCCACAGGCGCACGGCATCCGCTCGGTTGCCGGCCCGCTCGGACCGCCCGACCGGATGCGGGTGGCCGTGCTGCTCGCCGAAGCCGTCGGGCCCGACGAAGGTGTTACCGGCAAGCCCCGGCTCGGTCGCGGCGTAAAGCGTGGGCAGCGCCCCCATCTCGGCCGGCTGGGCGAGGACCCGGTTGGCGAGAGCCGTCAGGCGGCGCTCGAAGCCGCTGCCGCGCATGCTCGCGCCGACGGACTGCAGGTTCGTGCTGGCATATCCGGGGTGGGCGGCGAGGGCAAAGAGGGGCGTCCCTGCTGCGTCGGACCGGCGCTGCAGCTCGCTCGTGAAGAGCAGGTTGGCGAGCTTGCTCTGGCCGTACGCATCCCAGGCCTTGTATTTCTGCTCGCCCATCAGGTCGTCGAAATTCATCCGG
>NZ_JASJVI010000195.1:0-1071 GCF_035019865.1 Cryobacterium sp. 10I5 | reverse complement strand
GGGTGACGGTGTCCTGTTCGTAGGGTTCGGTGGGCCGGCCTGCGGCGTTCGTTGCCCGGCGGCGCTCCTCTTCGAAGTCTCCCTCGAGCCCGCTGAAGCCCTCCACGTCGGCCGGTCCCTTCGCCGGGGACTTGCTCGTGCGCGCTGGGTGGTCTTTGTCGGCGACGTGCCGACCGTGATGTGCAGCAAACATGCCAGTCACCGTACGCCGCGTGCGCGCTGCGTCAAGGGGTAGCGCGTCGCGGCGGCCGGTGCCGCGCTGGTAGGGCGGCCGGCCCGGCACGGTGTACCTTCTACATCACAGCAGTTGAATTCTGCTCAGAAGGACCTCGGCGGCGTTCGGCCCCGGGGTCCTTTGCCTTGCCGGCTGCGTGGTTGTGTGCCGGTCATGTCCCGGTCGTGTGCCGCGTGTCTGCGGCCGCGCCCACGGTCTGTCCAGCCGGGCATGCGAAGCTGGAGTGTGCGCTCCCTTTCGACAACAGGATTCCTGCGATACCTCGGCGGCGCGATCATCGCGTCGGCCGTCTTCGTCGCGCTGTACCTCTTCTTTGTGCGGACCCTGCACGGCCAGACCATGGACCAGCTCGCCTACGACGGCTCGATCTTCGGCAGGCGCAGTGTCACGGTCGTGACCCAGCAGGTGCTCGACCAGGTTCCGACCGTGTCGGTCGTGGCCGGCGCCGTCATCACCGGGATCATCACGGCCGTGCGCCGCGATCTCCGTACGCTCGTCGTGGCCATCGTCGTCGCCTTCGGCGCCGTCGTCACGACCCAGGTCCTCAAGGACATGCTGTTGACCCGTCCCGATCTCAGAGTCGACGGCTACGCCGGCAATTCGTTCCCGTCCGGGCACACGACGGTCGCAGCGGCATCCGCCCTCGCCGTGTTCCTCGTCTCGAGCCCGCGGACCCGCTGGCTGGCCGCCCTGCTCGGCTCGGCATTCGCGGCCGTCGCGGGAGTGTCGACGCTCGCGAACGGCTGGCACCGGCCGAGCGACGTCATCGCCGGGCTCCTGGTCGTCGCCGTCTGGGGCTGCGCGGGCGGCATCGCGCTCGGAGGGTGGGGTGCGTC
>NZ_JASJVI010000194.1:0-1106 GCF_035019865.1 Cryobacterium sp. 10I5 | reverse complement strand
TGGCGAGTCGCCCTTCTCGGTACCTCTAGTCCACGTTGTTGGTACCGCTTGTTCCGAGTAGGTGGTACTGCGGCTGGGTTTCCTGTTTTCTAGTCGGAGCGGTGGCACGTCGGTGTCGCTGCTTCGCATGAGAAGGAGGCAGTGTGGCCAATTATCGGAAGATCCTGGAACTGTTGCTCGAGGGGCGCAGCTATAACGAGATCGTGGAGGCGGTCGGGTGTTCCCGGCGCGACGTTTCGGTGGTGAAGAAGACGATCACCGCGCGTGGCATCACGGCCGCGTCGGCCGAGTCGATGACGGACGCTGATGTCCAGGTGTTGTTCCCCGACGGGCGGAAGCGCGTGTCTGACGAGTACGAATCGCCAGACTTCACGGCCGTGCTGAGGTCGATGAAAGCGAACCGGCACTTCACGTTGCAGCAGGCCTGGCGGAAGTATGTTGGCGCGGGCGGGCCGGCCAAGAAGTACGGCTACTCGCAGTACTGCCATCTCTTCGGTGAACACCTCCGGGTGAATGATCTTGTCGCGACGCTGCGTCACGAGCCCGGGCGGGCGATGCTTGTCGATTGGGCCGGCGACACGGTCAACGTGATTGATGCGATCACCGGCGAGGTCACGCGCGCGTTCTTGTTCGTCGCGGTCCTGCCGTTCTCGGGAGCGCTGTTCTGTTACGCGTCGACGAATATGAAGTCCGAGGCGTGGCTAGATGCGCACGTGCGCGCGTTCTCGTTCTTTGGTGGCGTCACGCAGATCATCGTGCCCGACAACCCGACCACCGCCACTTACCGGCGCCAGCAGGGAGACGCGGAACGGGTCGTCAATGCCCGGTATCAGCAACTCGCTGACCACTACGGGACCGCGATTGTTCCGGCCCGGGTCCGGAAACCCCGAGATAAGGCTGCAGTGGAGTCGGCGGTGAACGTCGTGAATAAGCGCGTGATCGGCTACCTCGCCGAAGACGTGTGGACGAGCCTGGGCGACCTGAACGCTGAGATCGCGGTGCGGGTGCGGGAGATCAACGAGGACATTCGCCGGGCCAACGATACGACGAGGTGGGAACTCTTCCAGGCCGAAGAAGCCGCCAGGCTCGGTTCGTTGCCTGCTGAC
>NZ_JASJVI010000193.1:0-1107 GCF_035019865.1 Cryobacterium sp. 10I5 | reverse complement strand
CAGAACGGGTGTGTGGTTCGCGAGAGTACGAAAATGGCCCCTTCACGACATCTGAAGGGGCCTTTTTCGTACTCTCGCGGCCCCTGGCCGTCGGGCTGTGGATAGAACGCTCGCTCGTTCGTGGGAATCGGCATCATCGGGGGATGAAACGACGTCGCGAGCTGCCCCCCACATTGCGCGGCCGACACTTCACCACCCGCCGTGGACGCCACGAGGGCGTATCGCGGAAGCGGATGAGGGGCGTGGACCTTGAGCAGCCGTTTCACGGCATCCGCTCACCACGATTGGGCCCAGCAACGATCGCGACGCTCATAGCGGCATACTCCGAGCGGATGTCGACGGCCCAGTTCTTCAGTCATGTGACGGCAGCGCACCTGCACGGTCTTCCCCTCCCCCGGCGGTTCGCGATGTCAGGCGTGATTCATGTCTGCGTCGACGACCCGGCGGAACGACAGAGAGTGAGGGGGACCGTCGCACACCATGCGCGACCAGGAACGGTACGCCTGGTCGATATCGGCGGTTATCGCGTGGCCGCTCCGGTCGATGTCTGGCGCCAGCTCGCTGCCGTCCTCAGCCTGGATGAACTCATTGTGATGGGAGACGCACTGGTCGGAGGGAGGCGACCGGTGGCGACCATGGCCGAGCTGCGCACCGGCGTGGCGCGCCACGCAGGCAAGCGCGGTGCACGCCGGCTCAGAGAGGCGCTCGAGTGGGTCCGCCCCGGCGTGCTGTCGCCGCGGGAAACCGAGATTCGGCTCCTCCTGGTGCGGGCCGGCCTTCCCGAGCCGGAAGTGAACGCTCCCCTGACGGATAGGTCGGGACGGAAGATTGCGACGGGCGACCTCGTCTACCGGGAGTATCGAGTGCTCGTGGAGTACGACGGCGAGCAGCATCGAACGGACGAAGAGCAGTACCACTGGGACATCGATCGGCTCGATGCGATCATGGAAGCCGATTGGCGGGTGGTTCGCCTGAACAAGACACATATCCGGGTCAGGAGCGCGTCGGCCGTGCGCAAGGTCGACACCGCACTTCGGGATCGCGGCTGGCGCCCCTGACTCACCCGGCCGTCGCATTCGCACCTATCCAGCCCCCGGCATCCCCCAC
>NZ_JASJVI010000192.1:0-1114 GCF_035019865.1 Cryobacterium sp. 10I5 | reverse complement strand
TCATTTGGCAGGAAACCAGCCGCTAACTTGGCAGGAATCCAGCGCCGAAACGGCCTACAAAGAGTTGATCACACACACATCGAAGGGGACCATGCCGATCAGCGGGTTGCCGGGCAAGCCCACCACTCAGGGGAAGAACGAGCGCTCCCACCAGACGCTGATCCGTTACCTCGACGCCGACCGGCCAGTAACTCTCGAGCAGCTCCGTGCCCGGATCCAGCGATTCCGGGAGCACTACAACAACCGCCGACCGCATCAAGCCCTCGAACACGCCACGCCGCGGGCTGCGTGGGACCTACTCGAGCACACGCCGGCGACCGAGCCGATCCCGCTGTCGGTGCTGGAAGCGAAAGCCTCAGAGTACCGGCAGGCTCGCGCGCGACGACAGTCTGACCTTCACCGGGCGTCGTTGACGATCTCCAAGACCGGGCAGATCCTGCCCGACGACAGCGCGCGGCCTCAGACCACGGATCAGTCACTCGTGGGGGTCACTAAAGCGAACCGGCAGGTCTACTTTCAGGGCTACCACGTGTCCCTGCCGACAACGTACGCCGACCGCACGTTCTATCGGACGATCACCGACGACGCGTTCTTGCTCACCGACCCTGTCACCGCTGAGATCGTGTTCTCGTTCCCGCTGCCGATGGTCGCGCTGAACGTCCGAGGCCGATACGTCGCCTCGTACTCTATTCAGGGCGTCAGCGTGGCCCACCCGACGAAGCCTTGGGAACACAAGAACGCGGAGTATCAGAAACAGTTCGCCCAGCGCCAGACCGACCTCCCCTCAGTGCTCGGCGAGCCAGGGCGGTAGCTGTGCACGAAGCCATGAGACCCAGCGTCTACGAAGTGATGAGATCCAGTGTCCACGATGTCACGAGATCACACACCAACTCGCCGGACTAGCGCTACCAACTCGGGCTACTCGCCAGTCAACAACCGCCCACGGAGAACATTGAGATGGCAGACTCCTCATGAGGTCTTCAGCGCCGCGTGCGTTGCATTGACCTCTTGAAACTGTGGGCGTTTCCGGCCCTGTTTGAATATTGGCTTCGATGGGCACCACCTGTGGTGCGAGTGAGCCCCACTGTTCAGATGCGTGATTTGTATCGTTCAG
>NZ_JASJVI010000191.1:0-1342 GCF_035019865.1 Cryobacterium sp. 10I5 | reverse complement strand
CCGGCGTCGTCGACTGGGCTGCGGCATCCGTGGCCTCGGCTGATGCGGCCTCGGCGGACGCGGCGGCTGCGTCGGCGGCGCGGTCGAGGGCGGCGTCCTCGGACTCTGCGTCCGGGTGCACGACCTCAGCGGTGGGGTGCCTGGCCGTGTACAGGTCGAGGGCGACCTGCTCCCTGGGCTTCCGCAGGAAGATGTACGACAGGCAGAGCCCGATCAGGGCCGCGACGATGGCGGAGACCCACCAGACGATCGAGAGCATCAGCAGGACCGCGAGGGGTACTGCGAACATGAGGATGCGGAAGACCGAGTAGCTCAGCCAGGACGGGACAGCTTTCATGCTTTCAGCATAGATTGTGGTTCCGATCGTTAGATTTGCCGACCTCTGCGCACTCACCGATCTCTCGGGTGATCGCCGTAGAATGAGCGGATGGTAAAGGTGTGGCTTGTCGTAGGAATTGCGGTCATTCTCGTGACCGTCTATGCGCTCGTCGAGTGTGTCACCTTCGATCGCGGCCGGATCCGCGGATTGCCGCGCTGGGTCTGGGTTTTTGTGATCGTCCTGGTCCCCGTCGTCGGCGCCCTGCTGTGGCTGTTCATCGGCCGCGGCAGCAACCAGAGTTCGGCACCCGGTCGCGGCGCATCACGGCAACTCGCCCCCGATGACGATCCCGACTTCCTGAAGAGCCTCGGCCGCGACCGGCTCCAGGAGGAGCGGATCCGCCAGATGGAGCAGGAGCTCGCCGACCTCGACAAGCCGGATCCGACCGACAAGCCCGAGCGACCGGGCAAGAGCCAGAACTCCGGTTCCGGCAAGGGACAGGCCGCCGGAAACGCCGGCCCGTCGGCGGGCCCGTCCACCGGTCCGGCGAAGGGGCCCGCCGCAGCGGAGCCGAAGAAGACGACCGACCCTGGCGAGGGCGAACTGCCTGGCCGCCGGGATGCCTGACCCGATCCTGACCGACACCGCGGCCGTGGGCGGCAGCGTGCCCTTCGATAGTCCCGCGCCCTCCGGCAGCCCGGCGACGGATTTCAGCGTCGCCCTCCTCGGAGCCTTCCTGGGCCTCGGCGTCCGCGACATCGTCGTGAGCCCCGGTTCCCGCTCGCAGGCGCTCGCGCTGGTCGCCGCGGAACTCGAACGCCTCGGCCTGGTCCGCCTGCATGTGCGCATCGACGAACGCGGCGCCGGCTTCCTCGCGCTCGGCCTCGCCGTCGAGACCGGTGTGCCCGCCCTCGTGATCTGCACGTCCGGCACGGCCGTCGCCAACCTGCACCCCGCGGTGCTCGAGGCACATCACTCCGGGGTGCCGCTCATCGTGCTGACGGCCGATCGCCCCGTCGAACT
>NZ_JASJVI010000190.1:0-1382 GCF_035019865.1 Cryobacterium sp. 10I5 | reverse complement strand
CGGTCGAGCTGGGTCCTGCCATCACTGTGTTCATCAAGGGGAAATCCTTCCCCGCCCTCTACGACACTATTCGGGACAATCCCGGTGCCTTACCCAAGGTTGACAGAGAGGGGGGCGTCTTGGTCACTTCACGGTCATATCGTGCGTGGAAAATCCGCGCTGCTGCGGGTCGGACCCGCAGTGATGCTGTCCTCCTCGATCGGCTCAAAGCGTTGACCGTGCGGGACGTTCAGGGCCGGCAGCAGCCGGAGATTCTCTACGGCCGCCGCAAGATGACGGCCTGGCTGAGCCGGGGCGAGTTCGCCGGTGTGTCCAAGCACACCGTTGATCGGTTGATGCGTCTGGAAGGTATGAACGGCCTCGTTCGCGGCCGTAAGCCGCGCAGCAGCGTTTCGACCGGCAAGGATTCGGCGCGCGCCCCTGACCTACTCAAACGCAATTTCAGCGCGCCCCACCCGAACCACAGCTGGGTGACTGACTTCACGTATGTGCCAACGTGGGGCGGATTCGTCTATGTAGCCTTCGCGATCGACTTGTATTCTCGAGCGATCGTCGGCTGGCATGCATCCACGGTCAAGGACACCCCGTTCGTTGAGGTGTGTTTGAACATGGCACTCTGGCGGCGAGACAACGCCGGACACGCCGTCCAGCCCGGCCTCATCCATCACAGTGATGCCGGCTCGCAGTACACGTCGATCAAGTTTACCGAAACCGTCACGCTCGAGGGACTGGTCGCATCTATTGGGACGGTGGGTGACGCATATGACAATGCGGCCGCCGAGACCGTGATGGGCCTTTACAAGAACGAAGCCGTGGCGAAGAATTCACCCTTCATCACGGGGCCGTTGAAGACCCTCGCGGACGTTGAGAAACTCACTTTCGACTGGCTGGATTGGTATAACAATCGGCGGCTACACAGCGCCCTGGGGAATATGCCACCGGCTGAATATGAGCTTAACTATTACGCTGGAACAAACGGCCCGATAAAAATCGAAGCCGCTAACAAAACGGCGGCATGAAAGGTCACGTCCCGCTGAGTGGTGGAGTTTCTCAACACCGTGCGGGTCAGTTGTTCTAGTTTAGGCGGCGGCGAGTTCTGGGAGGATCACCGCCTCGTCGATGACCTCGATGGGGTTGTTCATGGTGGCCAGCTCGAGCATGGATGCTTCGGAGAAATAGCGTCGTTCGCCGGCTTCCCACTCGTCGTGCTGCTCGATCAGGACCGACCCGGCCAGGCGCAGCAGGGCTGCGGCGTTGGGGAACACGCCGACGACGTCGGTGCGACGTTTGATCTCCTTGTTCACCCGTTCCATTAACCGGCTCTCGTTGTCAGGTCAAGGGGATTGGGGGTTTTGGTGTCACCGTCGGACTTGGCGGAGGTG
>NZ_JASJVI010000189.1:0-1443 GCF_035019865.1 Cryobacterium sp. 10I5 | reverse complement strand
ATGATCTCTGCGTATCAATGTCAATGTTCCACCCATGAGCGCCATCGAAGAACATTCGTCTTCGTATGGCTTGGCAGTGTTACTCCGCTGTATACAGACGGCACTGCTGTGCTCCTTAGAAAGGAGGTGATCCAGCCGCACCTTCCGGTACGGCTACCTTGTTACGACTTAGTCCTAATCACCGATCCCACCTTCGACAGCTCCTTCCCGTGAGGGTTAGGCCACCGGCTTCGGGTGTTACCGACTTTCATGACTTGACGGGCGGTGTGTACAAGGCCCGGGAACGTATTCACCGCAGCGTTGCTGATCTGCGATTACTAGCGACTCCGACTTCATGAGGTCGAGTTGCAGACCTCAATCCGAACTGAGACCGGCTTTTTGGGATTCGCTCCACCTTGCGGTATTGCAGCCCTTTGTACCGGCCATTGTAGCATGCGTGAAGCCCAAGACATAAGGGGCATGATGATTTGACGTCATCCCCACCTTCCTCCGAGTTGACCCCGGCAGTATCCCATGAGTTCCCACCATTACGTGCTGGCAACATAGGACGAGGGTTGCGCTCGTTGCGGGACTTAACCCAACATCTCACGACACGAGCTGACGACAACCATGCACCACCTGTATAGAGACCTTGCGGGGCGACTGTTTCCAGCCGTTTCCTCTATATGTCAAGCCTTGGTAAGGTTCTTCGCGTTGCATCGAATTAATCCGCATGCTCCGCCGCTTGTGCGGGCCCCCGTCAATTCCTTTGAGTTTTAGCCTTGCGGCCGTACTCCCCAGGCGGGGAACTTAATGCGTTAGCTGCGACACGGAGACCGTGGAATGGTCCCCACATCTAGTTCCCAACGTTTACGGCATGGACTACCAGGGTATCTAATCCTGTTCGCTCCCCATGCTTTCGCTCCTCAGCGTCAGTTACGGCCCAGAGATCTGCCTTCGCCATTGGTGTTCCTCCTGATATCTGCGCATTCCACCGCTACACCAGGAATTCCAATCTCCCCTACCGCACTCTAGTCTGCCCGTACCCACTGCAGGCCCGAGGTTGAGCCTCGGGTTTTCACAGCAGACGCGACAAACCGCCTACGAGCTCTTTACGCCCAATAATTCCGGACAACGCTTGCACCCTACGTATTACCGCGGCTGCTGGCACGTAGTTAGCCGGTGCTTTTTCTGCAGGTACCGTCACTTTCGCTTCTTCCCTACTAAAAGAGGTTTACAACCCGAAGGCCGTCGTCCCTCACGCGGCGTTGCTGCATCAGGCTTTCGCCCATTGTGCAATATTCCCCACTGCTGCCTCCCGTAGGAGTCTGGGCCGTGTCTCAGTCCCAGTGTGGCCGGTCACCCTCTCAGGCCGGCTACCCGTCGTCGCCTTGGTGAGCCATTACCTCACCAACTAGCTGATAGGCCGCGAGCTCATCCCTGACCAAAATTCTTTCCACCCCC
>NZ_JASJVI010000188.1:0-1479 GCF_035019865.1 Cryobacterium sp. 10I5 | reverse complement strand
GATGCTCCTATTGTTGTCAAGCGCTGACTTTGGGTTGTTCACTGAGCCATGTGCGGTAGCGCTCAGAAAGGACTCGATCTTGGGTGGCGCCGCGTTCAATGCGCGAGATGGCTTTGGGCCAGGCGCTCAGCTCGAGTGCTACTGCGGTCTGGGTGAGGTGCAACGCGAGGCGCCGTGGACGCAGGTCGTTGGTTAGCAGGCCGGGCCGTGGGTTTTGCAGGACGCGGTATATTTCGCGGGCGACGTAGCGCTTGAGGCAGCGCATGATCTCCTTCTTGCCTTTGCCCTCGCTGGTGCGTTTGACGACGTAATCCTGGGTGCGTTGGTCCTTCGCCATGCGCACTAGAACGATGCGGTGAATCGCGGAGTTCGCGGCGCGGTCGCCACCGCGGGAGAGCCGGTGCCGTGTCGTCTTGCCCGATGACGCAGGGATCGGTGCGACGCCGGCCAATGCGGCGAATTGGGCTTCTGTGGTCAGGCGCTCGGGGTTGTCGCCGATAGTGACCAGCAGTTGGGAGGCTACGGCGGTGCCGACACCTTTGATCAGGGTCAGGGCTGGGGCGTGCTCGGCGATAATGCGGGCGAGCTCGGCGTCGCAGTCATCGATCTCGGTGGTGAGGTAGGCATGGCGGGCGGCCATGCGTTTGAGCGTGACGGCGGTCGCGACGAGGGGGTCTGTGATGTCTCCGGTCGGGCGCGAGGTGGCCATGCTTTTGGCACGGGATTCGCTGGTCTTGCCCCGATATTTGGCCCGGATACTCTCTGGGGCCGATGTCAGTACGGCGCTGATCTGCGCTAGTACCGCGGTGCGTGCCTTCATCGCGCTGGTGCGCGCGGTGCGCAGCACCCGGAGGGCTTCGACGTTACCGTCGCGGGCTTTTGGTGTAGAGGTGCCGCGCTGGGCGAGAACAGATTCGGCGGCCTGGTAGGCGTCTAGCGGATCGGACTTGCCGTGGATGCGTCGGGCTTGGCGATTGGGCCGGTTGACCTCTTTCACCTCGAAGCCCTCGTGGATCAGGACCCGGGTCAATTCAGCACCGTAGGACCCTGTTCCTTCGACGCCGACAGCGATCACCGGTCCATACCGGGTGATGTATTCGGCGATTTCCCGGTAGCCGGATCCCACGGCCAGAAACTTCTTATCGGCAAGGTGTTTGCCGTAATTGGTGATGATGGCGACGTGATGGGTGTCGGCGTGGGTGTCGATGCCGGCGATGACGCTGATGTCGTCGTTTGTCATGATGGGAATAGCTCCTCTGACGCTCGAGTAACAGGGTGGACTCGCGTTCGCCAGGTGGGCAGACAAGACGGTGATGGGACTTCTTGGTCAAGCTCCTATTAGGTCATGTCCGCCTGGCGAATGCGTTTGCTGCAAGCCGCGGAACGGTGGACGGATCAAATTAAGGACAGCTTCAAGAAGCGTCAGTCAAGGTTGGAGTCACACCATTCCACGGCCTACTTCCATCATCACCGTCAAGG
>NZ_JASJVI010000187.1:0-1496 GCF_035019865.1 Cryobacterium sp. 10I5 | reverse complement strand
GGTTCGAGGAAGTCGACTGGAAAGAGCTCAAGGTCGGCCGCAACTATCACCTCTCCTGTGATTTCCAGTACTACTCGGTTCCCCACGCTTTCGCGGGCAAGCTGCTGCGGGTGCGGCTGACTTCGTCCCGGGTGACCGTGTTCGACGGCCAGGACATCGTTTGCGAGCATCCGCGGCAGCGGGGCCGGAAGGGCCAGTACTCGACCCTGCCCGAGCACGTCCCCGTCCAGCACCGCGACGTTGACGGGCTGTGGTCACGGCGGTGGTTCCTGGACCGGGCCCGGTCCTTCGGCCCGGCGACGGTGACCGTGATCGAGCAGATCCTCCACCGGCAGAGAATCGAAGCGCAAGGGTATCTGGACTGCCAGAACATCCTCGAAGGCCTCGGGAAAAGGAACCGGGCCCGCCTCGAGGCCGCCTGCCAGGCCCTGATCAACCAGCACGGCCACCCGACCTACACGACACTCAAACGCGTGATGGCCGCCATCGATAGCGACAGCAAACGACCCCGACCCGTCACACCGGCAGCATCGACGCGCAAACCCGCACGCACCGTCACCTTCCAAGACGTCTACGTCCGTGACGCCTCGCACTACGCACGCGACGAGGAGGGAAAGTGATGTTCACCAGCATCGATTACGACAAGTTCCGGGCCCTGCGCGTCACTCACGTCGCCACCCGGTTCGAGGAACTCATCCGAGACGAAACCAACGACACCCTGACCCCGGAACAACTGTTCCTGACCGCAGTCGATGACGCGCTCGAGCAGCGCCGCCACAGCCGGGTCGAGAAACTGATCCGGCAGGCCAGGTTCCCGATCCCACACGCCTCGATCGCGGAGCTCGACTACCGCGAAGGCCGTGGTATCACCGGGGTCCGCATGCGCCGCTACGCAGCCCATGCCTGGCGGGCAGACCCGACGAACCTGTTGATCATCTCGCCCACCGGAGGCGGGAAAACCTACCTCACCTGCGCGATCGGGATCAGCGCCTGCCTCAACGAACACACCGTCACATACGCCCGGATGGATGACCTCGCCCGCCGACTCATCATCACCCGCAGCGATGCCATCGCCCACCAACGACTCCTCAACGAACTCTCCGACGTGGACCTGCTCATCATCGATGACTTCCTCACCGTCGGCATCGACAGCGACGCCGCTAACGACCTCTTCGCCGTCCTCGCCAACCGAGAACACCGCCTCCCCACACTGATCGCTTCTCAGTCCGGGCCCGGCTACTGGGTCGAAGCACTCCCGGACCGAGTCGCAGCCGACTCCATCGTCAACCGCCTCGCGAACCACGCCCGCACCATCAACCTCGGCACCGTCGACATGCGCAAACTCCACGATGACCAAGCCCGAGCCGATAAGAACCACTGGGAATAGCAACCGGGCTGGTACTGGCGGCATTCACCAGCCCGCCGCCAGTACCACCTGCCCGGAGGATCAGAACCACCTCGCCGGACTAGCAGTACCTCCTGGAACTACTCGCCAG
>NZ_JASJVI010000186.1:0-1693 GCF_035019865.1 Cryobacterium sp. 10I5 | reverse complement strand
AGAGTCACGGCCGTCCACATTGTTGACATCGGGTTTCCCTCAGCGTAATAGGTCTCGTGGAGTGTAGAAGTTCGGTGGGCCTCCTCACAGCAGTTCGCGAGGTCGGGGGTGGACAGGGGTTAGTCAATGCATGCGTTGCCCGCGAAGTGTTGTTCCCCTGCGCTGGGTGACGCGGCTGGGGCTGGAGGCGCTGCTGGAGCTGCTGGAGCTGCGGTTGGCACGGTGACCTGCTTGCCGTCGGTTCCGAGGACGAGAGTGATATCGGTGCCAGTGCCGGTGCTGACCGGGTCGGCACCGGGAATGAATGCGGCGAGTGCCTTGGCGTCACCCTCTTTCCTTGGCGGGTATTCGATGGTGGTGTTTGGGCGTGTGGACGTTGAACTTGGCACGCCGGTTGCGAATCCGAGGGATTTGAGGGTGGCAGTGTTTGTGGCGGCCGCGCCGTTTGTTGAGCCGCCATTGAGAACAGTGACCGTAACGTCGGATACCGGTGACGCGGTTGCTGTCGTATAGGCGGTGGCCGTCCCGATGATGCCGGAAATGAAGGCCGGCATTGCGGCCTGGTCTACTTGCACTACGGACACGTCAGCGCCGTTAACGGTGATTGTCGGTGTTCCGGAGACTGGGATCGTGGTGGAGGTTATGTTACTGGGGTTCAGGCCGCCGAATCGGGTGGCCAAATCGAGCAGATTCAGGCCGGGATCTGTTTGCAGTGACGCACTGACCGCATCAAGGACTTGGGGGAGTTTGACGGGGTCCAGCAGTGTACCGGCTGAGAGCAGTTGGCGTGCCTCCATGGAAAGGAAATACCTCTGGCGCACCTCACGGTCCAGATCGCCTTGGGGCAGGCCGTGCCGTTGACGGACGAATGCGAGCGCTTGCTGGGCATTCAAGGTGGAAATGCCAGCGGGCAAGTTGATGGTGGAATACGGGTCGTTCACTGCGGCGTTCAGACAGACCTGGATGGGCCCGAGGGCCTGAGCGATGTTATAGAAACCCATCATGGAGACCCGAACGAAATGGTCGATGGTTAGCCCTGTCATGTTTTGAATCACGCTCGTGAGTAGCTGAGCACCGCCCGCGTCGCCCGCATCGTTCTCGCTGCCGAAGGCGAACGCAGCATTGAGCTTGTTCTTGCCGAAACCGGGGATATCGACCCAGGAGTCGCGGGGGAAGGAGATCAGTGTCGGTGAGTCGCCGTTAGCGGGGAGGTGGAGGACTATCATCGTGTCCGTGCTCGTCCCGCCCCCGTCTTGCTCAGTGCCCAGCTGGGCAAGTTGGGCTGCGGTGGCGTTGGCGGGGCGGTGATCATCACCCACGAGGAGGATGTTCTGATCTTGGCCATCCAGGTCCCGGCTCGGAGCATTCGCCGAGGAGATCGCATCAATATGCGTGATCCCAGCAGCGAATCGTTGATAGTTATAGATCGCATAACTGCTTCCCGCGAGCAGGGCGACGACCACAACAATCACGAACCAACGCGTTATCACCTGCCGACGGCGCCTACGACGGGGGCGCTCCGGGCGGTCAGCGGGACGGTCAGTGGACATGACGGTGCTTCCGATAGGACAGCAGGCAGTCGCGGAGGTAACAATGAAGCACGTCCCTATATAAGACCCTCGACCCGGGAAAGGCCCGAAGGACACTCCCGCACCGCGCCAGAACGCAGCCTGGTCCCAGCTACACCCTCGAT
>NZ_JASJVI010000185.1:0-1915 GCF_035019865.1 Cryobacterium sp. 10I5 | reverse complement strand
GGGCGGATGTGGGGCGTCATGCGGGTGCGGATGCGGATGTTCCGGGGTGGGCGGCGCGCCCGGGGACTGCACCTGCGGCTCCGGGCGGCCGGCGGCATCCGCGGGGAGTGCAGCGGACTCGACCGGAACGGCCTGCTCAGCGGTCTCGACCGACCCGGCAGACTCCGCCGACCCTGCAGCCTGGGGCGCCGAGGTGCCGTAGTAGTCGTAGAGTTCCTTCTCCTCGTCGGCGGTGATCGATCCACGGTCGCTCTCGATGCGGGGGCCGTTGCGGATGCGGTCCCGGTCGAAGGCCACGACCACGCGCGGGCCGTCGATGGTCGCGCCGTCGAGCGGAACGAACGATTCGAGCATGCCGAACAGGCCGGTGCGCACGGTGACGAACGCCGGTTCGCCGGAATCCTCACTCAGGAAGACCTGTTCGACCGAGCCGAGTTTCGCGCCGTCGCGCGTCACGACGACGCCGCCGTTGACGACGATGTCGTCGATCCCTTCGAGGGTGATCATTCGGTCATTCCTTCGCTCGAGGCACGCGTTGGACGCAGGGGCGGATTCCCATATTCTCGCATCGCTCGCTGCGGCCGCGCGGAAGTCACGCGGTGACCAGGATCATCGTGAGCACGCTCAACCCGACCGTGACCGGGGCGAGCACGAGACCGAAGAGCGCATACCCGCGCCACGTGATCAGCACGTTCATCTTCTCGAGCCTGCTGTGCCAGAGCAGGGTCGCAAGAGAGGCCCACGGGGTGATCAGCGGGCCGACGTTCGCGCCGATCAGCACGGCGAGCAGCCGCGGCGTCGAGTCGGCGACCGGCTCGAGCGCGAGGTAGGCGGGCAGGTTGTTGACCAGGTTCGAGCCGACCATGCTCGTGCCGGCCAGGCGGAACAGGTCCCCCGGCGCGTTCCCCGCCCCGGCGAGCGCGGTGAGCAGCACCGGCAGCCCCAGGTTCTGCAGGGCCTCCATCGCGAGGAACAGGCCGGCGCTGAAGAGAAGTAGCGACCACGGGATCAGGGTGATGCGGAGCACGCTCCGGCGCCGGACGAGGAACACGACGGCCAGCGAGAGCGCGGCGATGCTCGACGGCAGCCACACCGGCAGGCCGACGACCAGGGCGGGCAGCAGGGCCGCGAGGACGAGCGCGCTCGTCCCGAGCAGCACCCGGTCGACGGATGTAGCCGCTCCCGACGTGCCCGACACGCGGGTCCGCTGCACGGGTACGCTCGCATACCGTTTGCCGAGGTCCTTGCGGAAGATGAGCGCGACCATGGCCATCGGCACGAGCACGGCGACGAGCGCGGGGGCCGCGGTGAGCCCGGCGAAGGCGATCGGGGAGATGCCGCCGAGGCGGTTCTGGGCGAGCAGGTTGGTCAGGTTGCTGATCGGCAGCAGCAGGCTGCCGGTGTTGGCGAGCCACACCGTCGTGAGGGCGAACGGCAGCGGCGGCAGGCCCGCCTGTCGCGCGACCACGACGACAACCGGCGTCAGGAGCACGGCGGTCGTGTCGAGGGAGAGGAACACGGTCGTGACGATCGCGATGCCGGCGACCCACAGCCAGAGCAGCCAGGCCCGGCCGCCGCCCCAGTGCCGCAGCCGGCGGGCGATCCAGCGGAACACCCCCGCCTCGCTGCAGAGCTCAGTCACGACCGTCATGGCCACGACGAACACGAGAATCGGCGCCACCCGGTCCACGAGCACGAGCAGTTCGGCGAGCGGGAGCAGGCCGGTCGCCACGGCGACGGTGCCGAGCAGGAGCAGACCGGCGCCGATGAGGGACAGGACCATGGATCGGAGTGTATCGGTCGAGACCCCTCCGGCTCGCGAGAGTACGAATATGGCCCTTAAAGCACCGCGTTAAGGGCCATTAGTCCGCTCTCGCGGCGGGGGTGAGCGGATGCCGCGGGGTGCAGCGGGTGC
>NZ_JASJVI010000184.1:0-2054 GCF_035019865.1 Cryobacterium sp. 10I5 | reverse complement strand
CCCTCGACCCGGGAAAGGCCCGAAGGACACTCCCGCACCGCGCCAGAACGCAGCCTGGTCCCAGCTACACCCTCGATTCCCCACGCTCCGGCTGCTGACAGAGCCACGAACCGCTCGGTGGGTTCCCAGCAGTTGCCTACTCGCGTTGTATAAGGTGCGGAGCAAGCGTGTTGTTTTTGACGGGGTAGCCGCTTTCGGACCGCAGGAGAAAGCCGGGGTCAACGTGACGGAAAAGCCGCCGCTACCGCTTCGGACGCGAGCGCATTCCTTGGGTGCCCCTATTCGGCACGGACGGTTGCAGCGGCGTAGCCCATGGCAAACCGTGAGGGTCGCGCTCGTGTTCTCCGTGAGCGTTCTCCTGGTCAGTGGGGGGACTATTGCAGCTGTTGCCACGTGGGATGTTGCCAGCAGCGTGAAACCGGGCGTGCATCTCGCCCACCTTGCGGACACACCCGGGAGCACTGTTGCGCCTGCGGCAGACGTCGCAGCCATTTCCGGCGGGGTCGATCTACTCCTGACGGGAACGGATACCCGGTCCGGGCAGGGTGGGGCCTTTGCGACGGGCGCAGGTTTGGCGGAAAGTTCCGGTGCGGGCAATAACGATGTCACCCTGTTATTACACATTTCGAAAAACCATCAGAACGTGAGTGTGATCAGTTTCCCTAGGGATCTCATGATCCCTGTTCCTGCGTGTCCGCAATCTGATGGGTCGACGGCGTCGGCGTCCAGTCGGGTGATGTTGAACGCGACGCTCGCCCGCGGAGGGCTTTCCTGCGTGGTGCTCACGATCGAAAAACTTACCGGCGTTCAGATTCCCTTCGCCGCCCAGATCAGTTTCGACGGGGTCACGGCGATGTCCAACGCCATCGGCGGCGTTACCGTGTGTGTGGCCTCCCCGATCGATGACCTCTACACGAATCCGCCCTTGCATTTGGCGGCCGGACAGCAGAGCATCGTCGGTGACATGGCCTTGTCGTTCCTGCGGAGCAGACACGGTGTCGGTGACGGCAGCGACCTGGGTCGCATCAGCAACCAGCAAGTGTTCATGGCCGCGTTGGCCCGGAAAGTCGAGACGGGCGGCGTCCTCGGTAACCCTGTCATGCTGTACTCCCTGGCCAAGGCGGCGACAGACAACATGGTCCTCTCTGATACCTTGACCAATCCCACGGCTCAGGTTCAAATTGCGCTCGCGCTCAAGGACACCGGGTTGGCGAACATGGTCTTCCTTCAGTACCCCGCTGTGGCCGACCCTCAGGACGTGAACCGCGTCATCCCGCAGAAGGAGGGTGCTGCTGTCGTGAACGCAGCTCTCGCCGCTGACCAGCCCATTCAGCTCAGCGGTGCCCCCGGTCGGGCAGCCGTTCTGGACAAATCTACGCCCGCGGCCCCGAATCCCACGCCCACTTCCCTCTCGACTCCTGTGCCGGGCAAGACTGTACCGGCCACCACACCCACCCCTGTGCAGGCGGCCACGCCCGGCCCCGGGGGCGCCGTCCTCCCGACGACCGTGACGGGACAAACAGCAGCTCAACAAACCTGCAGCAAAGGAAACTAGGGCGCTCGACCCATCCCGGAAATCCACGCTGGGTCACAACGAAAATAGCGCTTTGAGACACGCGGATACGGTACCTGTCTGACGCGAAAGCCTATTTTCTGGCGGGAGCAGGGGAGAGGGATTGCTTCTTGGGCAGAAAGTCCCCGGACCACGGATACCGCCCGCATCCCTGTTGGCCTTGTCCCGGCGTCGATATCCGCAACTCGACGCTTTCATCCCTCGGGTCCTCGGGTCCTCGGGTTCTAGGGCACTCGAATGCAACCCAGACCAGCGACTTCTGTGCATTCATCACCACTCGTGGGAAAGCACCACTTGGATATCGGCGAAGACGCCGGTCGACAGCACCTCAGTTGCCAGTTTGCTCGGTGTTGGCATCGCTGGCACGCTTGGCAGCGTCGTGCTGGAGTGGCGGCTACCAGCGTGGAGAACTGGAGATCGCCGGTTAGAGGGAGCTTCCCAAGGGGTTGAGGGGGTGCAGGTTGCGGTCGAAGTCGTATCG
>NZ_JASJVI010000183.1:0-2070 GCF_035019865.1 Cryobacterium sp. 10I5 | reverse complement strand
GTCCCCCACCGCGTACCCCACCGCCTCCCCGTCAGCTCCCGGAACGGACCAGGCCACGCCGCCTCCCGACGACTCGACGGCGACCCCGCGGCCCGGAGACCAGGTCCTCTCCGCGCGGGTCAGTTACGGCTGGGCGTGGCCCGGACCCGGGCAACCGGCAACGATCGGTCATGACACCGCGGTTCCGATCGCCCCGCCGCCGAGTCCCCCGCTGTCGTCACTGACCTCGATCGGCGCGGGGGCGCATCCGTTCGCGTCGCCGCCGTACGACCAGCTGAGCTTCCGGTTCGAGGGCGGCTTCCCGGGCTATGAGCTCGAATACGTTCCGACGCTGACGGGGGACGCCAGCGGCCTGCCGATTCCGATGGACGGGACCGCCAGCATCCTGCGCGTGGTGTTCCGCCTCGCGCAAGCCCACACCGAGGACGGCAGTTCGAGTGTGCTCGAAGCGCCGCCCACTGCGGTGGGCCTGTCTGCGATCACCCGGTACGTCCCGGCCGGGGACTTCGAGGGCACCGTCAGCTACGGGATCGGGGTCGGGCATCCGGTGCCGAGCACCGTGAACACCGCCGTGCGGGTGTACGAGGTCGAACGGATCGAACAGGGCCGCCACCTCTACGTCGTGGCCGTGCAGGTCGACGCAAGCCCCTGGCGCTGACGAGCGGCATGCCAGAATCGTCTCATGGTGACTTCCCCGCTCGAACAGCACCCGCAGCCTGACCACGCCGCGGCGGTCGTGTCGGTCAGCCTCGATGACGCGCACCGGTTCAGCAAGCCGGCCGCGCCGCGCATCCGCCTGCTCGAAGGGCTCGGCGTCGAGGGCGACGCCCACGCGGGCGTCACCGTGCGGCATCGCTACCACGTGAAGAAGGACCCGACGGCGCCGAACCTCACCCAGGTGCACCTGATCCCCGCCGAGCTCTTCGACGAGCTCGCCCACCGCGGTTTCACCGTGCGGCCCGGCGAGCTCGGCGAGAACGTGACGACGAGAGGGATCGACCTCACCGCCCTCCCCCGCGGCACCCGGCTGTACCTCGGCGCTGACGCCGTCGTCGAACTGACCGGCCTGCGCAACCCCTGCTCGCTGATCAACGGGTACCAGGGCGGGCTGATGAAACAGCTCATCGACACGGATGCCGACGGCCGCATCACGCGCAAGGCCGGGGTGATGAGCGTGGTCGCGTCCGGAGGCACGGTCGAGGCCGGCGACACCATCCGGATCGAACTGCCCGAGGGGGAACGGGTCCCCCTCGACGTCGTCTGACGGTCTAGGCGATGACCGGTTCCGAGGCGTGGAACCACGGCGGGTACACGGCGACCTTCGGGCGGTGACCGGACTCTGCGAGAATGCCGCGCACGACATCACGGACCTTGTCGTTTGCGACGGCGACGATGGTGACGAGCTCGAACGGGAAGGTCTCTTCGACCAGGAGCTCGGCCTCGAGGAGCGCGGCCGCGTCCTTCTCGGCACGCAGCCGGCGGAGCACCCGGTCGCTCGTTTCCGGCGTCGCACCGACACGGGTCAGCGTGCCTGCTGCGTCGCCGTCGGTGACGGCGATGACACCGAGGGAGGACTCGCCCGGCCCGGACTGGGCCTCGACGATCTTCTTGACGGTGCTGACGAGGATCACGAAGTCGAAGTTCTCGGCGTACGGGGCGTCCCTGGACAGGCGCGGGTCCCCGGTGTTCGTGAGGATGCTGTCCCAGATGGTCGCGTTCGGGGAAAGGAAGAACGGCACGAAGTGCGCGACGGTCGTGTTCTCGGTGCCGGCGATCAGGGTGCTGCGGCGCTTCTCGCGATTCGGAGCCGACGAGATGTCGACGGCCGGTCGCACGGCCCAGGCCTCGCTCGCGTCGGCGAGGAGGCCGCCGCTCGAGAGGATGCCGGCGAGGTTGCGGATGTGGGTCAGGTGGTAGATGCGCTGTTCGCCGACGTTGTCGGGCGCGGATTTCGGTCCGATCGAAGACTTCGCCCTGGTCGAGGGGCGGGGACGGGCCACGCTCGTCACGCCGGAGGCGGCGCTCGCCGGGGCGCTT
Organism: Cryobacterium sp. 10I5; assembly: GCF_035019865.1. Taxonomy (NCBI): domain Bacteria; kingdom Bacillati; phylum Actinomycetota; class Actinomycetes; order Micrococcales; family Microbacteriaceae; genus Cryobacterium; species Cryobacterium sp. 10I5. Next base: position 33 of record NZ_JASJVI010000183.1, on the reverse strand, counting down.
CGGAGCGACGGCGGCTTCGAGGCCTTCTTCGGG
>NZ_JASJVI010000182.1:0-2071 GCF_035019865.1 Cryobacterium sp. 10I5 | reverse complement strand
GATGTGGGGGTGTGGGCCTGCTGGACGCGAGCGGCCTGGGTGCGCAGCACGTCGACGACCGTGCGGACCGCGAGGCGTTCGGCGCGGTCCGGGCGCATCAGCGCGACGATCTGCCGTTCGGCGTCCACACCGCGCAGGGGTTTGAGCGTCACCTTGTCCGGCTCCCCGTCGCCCCAGGTGTACCGCGGCACGAGCGCGATCCCGAGCCCGGCCGCGACGAAGGCCTCGATCAGCCGCATGTCGGCGAACCGCTGGGCGACCTTCACGTGGCCGGGGGTCCGCTCCTCGATCTCATGCAGGATCCGCTGGAAGGGGTATCCGTCGGGCACCCCGATCCAGGTCTCGTCGATCACGTCCGCCGGGGCCAGCCAGGAGCGTCCGGCGAGCCGGTGATCGGACGGAAGCCCGACGTCGATCGGCTCGGTCATGAGGGGAACCACGGTGAGGCCGCGCCCGCCCCAGGACCGCTGGCCGCTCAGGCTGTACGCGAGCACGATGTCGTAGTCGGCCGTGAGCGCCGGGAAGTCCCGGAGCTCCGGGTCGAGGTCGGTGCACGTGACCACGAGTCCCGGCCGGTCGGCGAGCTGGAGCATCACCCCGGGCAGCAGCATCTCGCCGGCGGTCGGGAAGGTGACGACGCTGACCCCGCCGGAGGCGTCGTTCCGGAACTCGTGCCAGACGGCGGTGGCGCGGGCGATCGCGACCGACACATCGGTCGCGCTGCGGGCGAGCGCGCGCCCGGCATCCGTCAGCACGATGCCCCGCCCGCGACGTTCGGTGAGGGCCACCCCGGCCTCGCGTTCGAGCACTTTCAGTTGCTGCGAGACAGCGGATGCGGTGCGGTGCGTCGCCCGCGCGACCTCGGTGATCGAGCCGCGTTCGGCCAATTCCCTGAGCAGTTCGAGCCGCTGAATGTCCATGTAGCTACGCTACACAATGAGTACAGGACAATGCGATTGTGCTGCATGGTTAGAGGTGGTCAAATAAATACGTCGAACACGTGCAGCAGTGCCTCCGTATCACCGACATCCACCCCTGGTTGAAAGGCCCCCTCGTGTTCGTTCTCATTGCCGTGCTCTCCCTGATCGTTGTCGCGTCCATCGTTGGCGTTGTTGTCGATGTGCAGAATGACGGCTACCGTCACATGCCCGAACAGCGCACCTTCGTTCGCGGGTTCTGACCCCGCTTGACGCCTGCCCCGTCCCCCGGGTCGGGGCAGGCGTCGCCAATCCCGAATGGCATACAGTTGATCCGTGACGGACATTCGGCAGCAGCTCATTGACTACATCTCGGCTGAGGCCGTGTTCCACGGTGACTTCACCCTCACGAGCGGGAAGAAGGCGAAGTATTACGTCGACCTCCGAAAGGTGAGCCTCGACCACCGGGTCGCCCCGCTGATCGGCCAGGTCATGATCGACCTCATCGCCGGTGTGCCCGACGTCTCCGCCGTCGGCGGCATGACCATGGGCGCAGACCCCGTCGCCGCGGCCATTCTGCACCAGGGCGTCGCCCGCGGCCTCTCCTACGACGCGTTCGTCGTACGCAAGGAGCCCAAGGACCACGGCCGCGGCCGCCAGGTCGAAGGCCCCGACCTCGCCGGCAAGCGCGTGATCGTGCTCGAGGACACCTCGACGACCGGCGGATCCCCGCTCGCGGCCGTCGAAGCCCTGCTCAAGGTCGGCGCGATCATCGCCGGCGTCGCGGTCGTCGTCGACCGCAACACCGGCGCCCGCGAAGTCATCGAAGCGGCCGGCTACCCCTACTTCGCCGCCATCGGCCTTGAGGACCTGGGGCTGAACTAATGCCAGACCAGTCGGGGAGCGGCGAAGAAGGACTCGACTGGCTCGCCTCCCAGCTCGGCGACGGCACCAAGCCGACCCTGCCGGACGACTTCGTGATGCGTCGCCCGCGCCGGGTGAAGGGCGCCCCGGCGGATGCCCCCGGCCGGGTTCCCCGTGCCGGCGACGGCTCCACGGCCGGTGCTGGTTCGCGTGCGGCCGGTGCTGCCCCGGAATCCGCCGAAGGATCGGCTCCAGCGTTCCTCTGGGGACTCAAGCCGACGACGGCGACC
>NZ_JASJVI010000181.1:0-2078 GCF_035019865.1 Cryobacterium sp. 10I5 | reverse complement strand
AACGGGCCGCGGGTGCGGGTCAGGAAGATGGTGAGATGCCCTGCCACCGAAAGCTTCAGGTACATCAGGGTTTGGATATGGTCGCGATCGAGGTGGAAGACATTCTCGGCCAGATAGAAGAGTCCGAAGGCGGAGATGACTCCGGCAACTCCGAGCACGGTCGATATGCCCAGCACCAGACGCATGTTCCACGCCTCTGGAGCCTTCCGATACTTCACGTTGTCGTAGGCGATCGACAGGATTGCCCCGTCGTTCAGAATGGCGAGCATCACGATCATGATCGCGGTGACGGGGTAGAAGTTGAAGACCAGGATCGAGACGGTCATGAACAAAAGCACGCGCAGGGTCTCTGCGATGCGGTAGATGGCGTAGGAGTTCATCCGCTGGAAGATCCGGCGGCTCTCCTCGATTGCCTTGATGATGACGGACAGACCAGGGGTGAGCAGAACGATGGCGGCCGCGGCCCTGGCGGCGTCAGTCGCTCCCGAGACTGCGATCCCGCAGTCCGCCTTCTTCAGTGCGGGCGCGTCATTGACGCCGTCTCCCGTCATCCCGACAATGTGACCGCGCTTCTGCAGCACGTCGACGATGTGGTATTTGTGCTCGGGGAAGACCTGGGCGAACCCATCAGCTGTTTCGATGGATTCCCCGACCGCCGGGGTCTCCTTCTTCTTCACGTCGCCCAGGCCTGACGCGTCGAGGATGTTCGTGCCGAGACCGACCTTGGCGGCGGTTTCCTTCGCGATCGCGATCGCGTCACCGGTGACCATCTTCACCGTCACACCCATCGCTTTCGCTGTGGCGATGGTGGATGCGGCGTCCTCGCGAGGCGGGTCGAAGAGCGGGAGGACACCCAGGAACTGCCACGTTCCCTGTCCTTCTGCGCGGGCCACACCCAGAGACCGGAAGCCGCGTGCGGCGAAGTCATTCACAGCGGTGTCAACGGCGGAGGTGATGTCCGCGGAATTGTCGGCGAGAGAGAGGATGACCTGGGGTGCGCCCTTGGTGACCTTGAACGTCGCGCCCCGGTCGTCGGTGACGGTGGCTTCGGTGCGTTTGTGAACCGGGTCGAAGGGTTGGTAGTGCGTGACCGTGTAGGCATCCATCGCGGTCTTCTCCGGGAGACCGCCGAGGACGGCGAGGTCGATGGGGTCATCGTTTTCCGCGCGGGAAGCCAACGCACCCGCGAGCACGATATCCGCGGCCGAAACACCGTCAAGGCTGAACGGGTCGCCCAGGGTCAGCGCGTTGCGGGTGAGTGTGCCCGTCTTATCCGCGCACAGGATGTCTACGCCGGCGAGTTCCTCGATCGCCACCAATTTGCTGACGATGGCCTTTTCCCGGGCCAGCAGCCGTGCACCGACCGCCATGGTGACCGACAGCACGGTCGGCATCGCGACGGGGATAGCCGCAACCGTGAGCACGAGCGCGAATTGCAGTGTCGTCAGGATCGGGTCGCCCCGGAGCGTCGACACCACCACGATCACGGTCACCAACGCGAGGGCGAGGAGGATGAGGTAGTTGCCGATCTTCAGGACGGCCTTCTGGAAGTGGCTGACGGTGTGGGCGTCCTGCACCAGTCCGGCCGTCTTGCCGAAGCTGGTGTGGGCGCCGGTGGCATAGACCAGGGCGCCGATCTCGCCGCGGCGCACGATCGAACCCGAGAACACCGCATCCCCGGCCGCGCACGTCACGGGCAGTGACTCGCCGGTCAGCGCGGACTGGTCGACCTCGATCTCGTCGCCCTCCAGCAGCCGGGCGTCCGCGGGAACGATATCCCCCAGCCGCAGCCGGATCACGTCTCCCGGCACCAGTTCACGGGCGGCGGGCGTGACCCAGGCGCCGTCACGTCGAACCCGGGCATTGATAGCGAGCGTGTCCTTCAGGGCGGCGATGGCGTTTCCGGCCTGGCGCTCCTCGAAGAACCCGACCAAAGCGTTCGCCATGAGAAGCACCAGGATAATGAAGAAGTCGGGCCAGTGCCCGACCACTCCGGACAGGACCACGGCCACTTCGATCATCCACGGAATCGGGCCCCAGAAGTAGGAAAGAAACTTCAGAAGCGGGTTCGTCGTATG
>NZ_JASJVI010000180.1:0-2091 GCF_035019865.1 Cryobacterium sp. 10I5 | reverse complement strand
ACACCCACACCCAAACCGCCGGCCCCGGTCGTCGACGTCTGGAACCTCGACCCCGAACCCGACAACCCCGACAACCCGACAACCTTCTAGGTCGCCCGGCATTCCAGGTCGCCCGGCGATACGTGGCGACTATTACTACTCGACGGCGTGAGCCACGCCTACGGACGGTTTACTCCTGGGTTCGCGCATACCCGACCCGCCGCGTTGCTCCCGCAACCCTGGACGCTGGGACGCGCGCGAGTCGTTGTCGCTACTGCTTATTCGACGCGATCGCGCGCGCTGTTACTCCCAGCCGCATCGACGAGAACGCGAACATCGCCGCGATCACAGCGTTCGTGATCAGTGGAACTATCAACAGCCCGGACTCCGGGCGGCTGATGACCGCGATCAGCAAGTAGATTGCCTGCGCGCCGAAGAGAAGTGTGAAGACGAAACCGGATGTCCGGTGCGCCGTCATCTTCCACCACGGGCGCCTCTGTTCAACGGGTTCACCCTCGCCGCGAAAGGTTCGCGTAGCGAAGGCGACCAGAACCAGCGCGAGTGCGCCCGTCACAACGGAGGCGACAGGGAGTGGGAGGCCGATGGTCAGGGCTGAGCCGAGAATCACCACCACGCAACTACTCGTGACGTAGCCGATCTTCGTGGACGTCGTTGTGATGCGAATTGTCATGAACATCCCCCGTGATGAAAAGATCGACCGGCTTGCGCCTGGCTCCCGACCAAATCATAACCGCAACAAAAAAGGGCCCCGTTCGTGAGAACGGAACCCTTTGCTGATCGGTCTTTTCGGTGCACCCCCCGGGACTTGAACCCGGAACCCACTGATTCCGAATTCTCGCGAGGCCATTACTGGGGTGCGAGGCTTTTAGAGAACGAAGTCCACATTTATTCCACACCTATGTATCGTCTGTACGAACGCTGATCGTTAGCCGAATGCGCCCAATTCGGCTGATTTTGGGAAGCTTGGCTACTCCTCTTACTGCACCGACGACCGTAAGGACCGCGCATGTACTGTCCATGCCCACACGCAGCGCAAAAGACCGTCAAGAGCATTGGTAAACCGTAGACGATCTGCTCACCGCCGCGGAACGGGGTGATGGTTCGAGTAAGCCGTCTATGGTGCCCCTGGAGGGATTCGGACCCCCAACCGTTTCCGTAGAACACAACCAAAAACGCTACCTCTCTTTTTGTGTCTCAGTTCTCCGTGCCCGCTATGCATTTCAGAGTTCAGCGCGGATAGTAGCCAGTTCCCTGTTGCGCTCGTGTCCCCGATGATCTGGGACAGAACGAGCAGGGCGTTCTTCTCACTGTCCGCCGGCACCACGTACCAGGGGCTGTCCATGGTGCTCATGACTGTCAGGCATTTCTCGTAAGCCGACAAATGCGAGTCACAATACTCCCGTTCGTGAATGTCCGAGAGAGTGAGCTTCCAGTTTTTTTTCGGGAACGTCGATGAGTTCGCGGAATCCGTTCGCCTGTTCCTCTTTCGAAAGGTTCACGAAGATCTTGACGATCATCGTCCCCTTGCGGCTCAGATGCGCCTCGAGGTCCGCAATCGAGCGATGCCGTTCTCTCCAGATGGACGACTCGTCGATGAGTTCGGCCGGGATACCCTCGCCGTGCATAATCTCCGGGTGCGCCCGCGCGACGAGAACTTCTTCGTAGTATGAGCGATTGAAGGTGCCGATCCGGCCCGCGGCGGGTCGGACGCCAGATAAAGTCGTGCTCGAGTTCCTCGCTACTGGGCTGTTTGAAGCTGGAGACCTGGCAGCCCTGGGGGTTCACCCCGTACATGACGTGTCGGATCGCTCCATTCTTTCCTGCCGCATCCATGCCCTGGAAGATCACCAACACGGACTAGTGCACCGAGGCGTAGTGCAACCGCTGCAGCTCGCTCAGCTTTTTGATACGCCGAGGCAAGACCTGTTTATACGTTGTGTCGGCCCCGAGACATCCCCAACATCCGTTGCGCGCTTGGCGAGGTCCGCATTCTTTCCTGCTTCGACGCGGAAGCCACTGGTCGTTATCTTCATGACTGGCCCTTCGTTTCTCGCGGTGCGGCGCCTTCTGTGCTCGGACCAATGGAGGCGG
>NZ_JASJVI010000179.1:0-2136 GCF_035019865.1 Cryobacterium sp. 10I5 | reverse complement strand
TGTTAACGCCGACCGAAAACAGGGCCAGAAACGCCAACTGAAAATAGGGCCACCAACCATTATGGAAGGTGATCAAATTGGATGATTGGGCAGAGATTCGCCACCTGCATTCGACGGGCAAGCATTCGAAACGGGAGATAGCCCGGCTGGCCGGGGTGTCCCGGGGAACGGTGGATCGGGCGTTGGCTGTGGATAGGTCGCCTACGTATAAGCGCGAGCCGACCGGGTCGAGTTTCGACGCGTTTGCGTCGCAGGTGCGGGTGTTGCTTGCGGCAACGCCGACGATGCCGGCCGCGACCGCGGCCGAACGGGTGGGCTGGTCGGGGTCTCCGTCGCTGTTCCGGGCCAAAATCGCCGAGCTGCGCCCGGAGTACGCGGTGCCGGACCCCGCGGACCGGCTGGTGCACCCGCCCGGGTTCCAGGTCCAGTGTGATCTCTGGTTCCCGCACGAAGACCTGCCGCTGGGCCATGACCAGGCTGCTGCGCCGCCGGTGCTGGTGATGACTTCGACGTTCTCCGGATTCATCCAGGCCCGCATGTTGCCGTCTCGGACGACGCCGGATCTGCTCGGCGGGATGTGGTCGTTGCTGCAGGAGGCCGAGGCCGTTCCCGCCCGGCTGACCTGGGACAACGAGACCGGCATCGGGCGCGGGAAACTCACCGAGCCCGCCGCCGCGTTCGCCGGTACGCTCGGCACCCAGATCAAGCTACTCAAGGCCCGTGACCCCGAGTCCAAGGGCATGGTCGAGCGGATGAATCGGTTCTTCCGCAGCCGCTTCATGTCGGGCCGGGCGTTCACCTCGCCCGACGACTTCAATGAGCAGTTGGCCGGGTGGCTGCCCATCGCGAACAACCGTCTCTCCCGGTCACGCAGAGGCCGCCCGCAGGACCTGATCAGCATCGACCGGGCGGCGATGCGCGGGCTGCCGCCGCTGGCGCCGGAAGTGATGTTCCGAAATAGCGTCCGGCTCCCACGGGATTACTACGTTCGCGCTTTCAGCAACGACTACTCCGTCGACCCGACCATGATCGGCCGGGTCGTGGACGTGACAGCGGGCCTGGAACGCGTCACCGTCCACCACGACGGGGTCCTCATCGCCGCGCACCGCCGGAAATGGGCTCGGCAACTGACCGTGACCGATCCGGCGCACGTCCTCCGCGCGGCCGAGCTGCGCGCGCAGTTCCAAGCCCAACGCGCCCGCCGGCCCGCGGTCACTGCCGTCGTCGAGATGGCCTCACTGGCCCGCTACGACGAACTCTTCAGCGTTGACCTAGACACCACCCCGACCGTGTTGGCGGTCGCGTCATGACCGGGTCGGAAGCGGCCTCGCAGATCGAGTACTACGCCCGCGCGCTGCGGGCCCCACGGATCAGCGAAGCCTTCCGGCGCCTGGGCGACCAGGCCCGCGACGCGGGCTGGTCCCACGAGGAATACCTCGCCGCAGTGCTCTCCAAAGAGGTCTCCGAACGCGAAGCCTCCGGGGCAGCGCTCCGCATCAAGGCCGCCCGGTTCCCGGGTCACAAAACCCTCGAGGACTTCAACTTCGACCACCAGCCCTCCGCAGACCGGAACCTGATCGCGCACCTGGGCACGAGCGTGTTCCTCACCGAAGCGAAGAACGTCGTCCTCCTCGGGCCTCCCGGAACCGGGAAAACACACCTCGCCGTCGGCATTGGAATCAAGGCCGCCAAAGCCGGCCACCGGGTCCTCTTCGACACCGCGACGGGCTGGGTGACTCGACTCCAAGAAGCCCACTCACGAGGCAAACTCGCCGCCGAACTCATCAGGCTGCGCCGTTACAGCCTGCTGATCGTCGATGAGGTCGGCTACATCCCCTTCGACCAGGACGCCGCGAACCTGTTCTTCCAACTCGTGTCATCTCGCTACGAACACGCCTCACTGATCATGACGAGCAACCTGCCCTTCGCCCGCTGGGGCGACGTGTTCGGCGACCTCACCATCGCCTCCGCGATGATCGACCGCATCGTTCACCACGCCGACGTGATCAGCCTCAAAGGCAACAGCTACCGGCTCAAGCAACACCAACCCACCGCGACTACGGCACACTAGAACCACACGAGAGTGGCCCTGTTTTCAGTTGGCAGAAGTGGCCCTATTTTCGGTTGGCGTTAACA
>NZ_JASJVI010000178.1:0-2412 GCF_035019865.1 Cryobacterium sp. 10I5 | reverse complement strand
CACCAGCCTTGTGCTGGACGCCCGCGGCACGGCCGTTCCCGTGATCGTGCATTGGGGTGCCGACCTCGGGGAATTGAACGGGGCCGAACTGGCCGTTCTCGCCGACGCCGCGGTTCCCGCGGTCTCGCCGAGTTCGATCGACGTGCCCCTGCGGCTCTCGCTGCTGCCGACGCTCGCCGAGGGGTGGAGCGGCCGGCCCGGGGTGACCGGGTTCCGGCGGGGCACTGCAGCGCCCGGTCGCCCGGCCGAGCTCGCGCTGCGGCTCGACGCGGTGCAGAGCCGGGGTGCACGAACACTCCGCATCGACACGGCGGATGCCGGGGCATCCGTCTCGGTGTCGACCGACCTCGAACTCACAGTCGAGGGGGTGCTGCGGGTGCGGCATACCCTGACCAACACGGGCGACACCGACTTCGAACTCGGCTCGCTCGACGTGACCTTGCCCGTGCCCGACCGGGCCGGGGAACTCCTCGATTTCACCGGGCTGTGGAGCCACGAACGCCGCCCTCAGCGCACCACGCTCGCGCACGGTGTCTGGAGCCGCGAGAGCCGGCACGGCCGGCCCGGCCACGACGACCCGTTCCTCTCGGTCGCGGGGGTGCCCGGGTTCGGGTTCCGTCGCGGCGAGGTGTGGGCGGTGCACCTGGCGTGGAGCGGCGACAAGCGGGTCTGGGCGGAACGCTCCGCCCTCGGCGCCGCAACCCTCGGGACCGGCGAGTTGCTCGCCCCCGGGGAACTGGCCCTGCCCGCCGGGGCCGCCTACGCCACACCCTGGACCGTTGCCGCCTACTCGGCGGCCGGGCTGGACGGGCTATCGGCGCGGCTGCATCCGTGGATTCGGTCCTGGGCGACGCCTGCCGCGGACGCGACAGCGCGAACCCTGCGCCCTGTCGTGCTCAACACCTGGGAGGCCGTGTACTTCGACCACGACCTGCCCACGCTCATCCGGCTGGTCGAGGCCGCCGCACAGGTCGGGGTCGAGCGGTTCGTGCTCGACGATGGCTGGTTCACCGGACGCACCGACGACAGGCGCGCGCTCGGCGACTGGTTCGTCGACCCCCTGACCTGGCCGAGCGGCCTGCACCCGCTCGTCGAACGGGTGCACACGGTCGGCCTCTCCTTCGGGCTCTGGGTCGAACCGGAAATGGTGAGCCTCGACTCCGAGCTTGCGCACGCGCACCCGGACTGGGTGCTCGGTGCGGCCGGTGCGCTCGAATGGCGGTTCCAGCGGGTGCTCGACCTGGGCAATCCGGATGCCTTCGCGTACGTGCTCGCCCGGCTCACGGCCCTCCTCGACGAGTACCCGATCGCCTATCTGAAGTGGGATCACAACCGGGACCTGCTCGGCGGCTCGGCGCACCGGCAGACGTCGGCGGTCTACCGGCTGCTCGGCATGCTGCGCGCCGCGCACCCGGAACTGGAGATCGAGTCCTGCGCCTCGGGCGGGGCGCGGATCGACCTCGGCATCCTGCCACTCGTCGACCGGGTCTGGACCAGCGACACCAACGACCCGCTCGAGCGGCAGCAGATCCAGCGATACACCGGCGTGCTCGTGCCGCCGGAATACCTCGGCGGGCACCTCGGCGCCGCGACCGCGCACACCACGGGCCGCACCGCGTCGCTCGGCTTCCGGCTCGCGACCGCGCTCTTCGGCAGCGCCGGCATCGAGTGGGACCTCACCCGGGCTTCGGCCGGTGAGCTCGAGGTCATCGCCGGGTGGATCGCGCAGTACACACGGCTGCGCCCGCTGTTGCACTCCGGTGCCGTCGTTCACGCTGATGCATCGGACCCCGCGCTCGAGCTGCACGGCGTCGTGGCCGCGGACGGGGCATCCGCTGTGTTCGCCTACGTCGCGCTCGCCGCGCCGCGGACCGCGTTGCCTGCGCCGCTGCGGTTTCCCGGGCTTGACCCCGCCGCGCACTACACGGTGCGGCCTCTGACGATCGGCGGGCCCGTCGACCCCGGCGCTGAGAGTTCCGGTGCGGGGGAGGCCGGCGTGCCGTCGGTCGCGCCGCGAGTGATACAGGATGCCGCCCCGGCGTGGCTGCGGCACGGTTCGGTGACCCTGAGCGGAGCCGTGCTCACCGAGGTCGGACTGCCCGCCCCGCTCCTCGCCCCCGAGCAGGCGGCCCTCTACGAGCTCACCCGCCTCTGAGTCGCCCACCTGAGACGTTCAGCTCAGCTCAGCTCAGCTCAGCTCAGCTCAGCTCAGTTCAGCTCTTGGTCACGGCGTCTGGGGAGGCAATACTCCTGCAAACTCCGGGTGGACACGGGAGAGGTCGGCGGGGCTACTCGCAGCCGACCCCGTCTTTGTCGCGGTCGAACTTGGACTGCCAGCCAGGGTCGCCGGGGTGGATCGGCGCGGCGCCGGCGGCCCTGACGGCCGTGCAGTTCTCGTAATAGACATCGGAC
>NZ_JASJVI010000177.1:0-2456 GCF_035019865.1 Cryobacterium sp. 10I5 | reverse complement strand
ATTGTGGGGTATCCGGGGCCGTGCACCGCGACTTCGGGAAAGGACACCCATGACCAACCTCACGGCCGACCCGACCAAACCCCACACACCCCGCATCTCACCCGACAACGAGAACACCCTCCTCGGACGGGTGTTCGAGGCGGTGTTCTTCGATAACGACGGGACGCTCGTGGACTCGACCAACGCCGTGAACCGGTCCTGGCTGAGCTGGGCCGAAGAAGCGGGCCTTGGCGCCTCATTCCGGGGTGCCAGCCACGGGGTGCCGGCCCGTCAAATGCTGGCCACGCTGATTCCGGCCGATCAGATCGACGACGCGGTCATCCGGTTGACCCAGATCGAACTCGCCGACACCATGGGCATCACGATCCTCCCCGGTGCCGGGCCCCTGCTCGCGAGCATCCCCGAGCACCGGCGGGCGATCGTCAGCTCCGCCACCCGAGAGCTCTGCCTCGCTCGCCTGGCCGCCGCGGGCGTTCCGACACCGGCGACCATCATCACTATCGAGGACACGGGCCGGGGTAAACCCTTTCCCGAACCATTCCTCGAAGCTGCCGCCCGCCTCGGGTTCGACCCGGCCCGCTGCCTCGTCGTCGAGGACGCACCGGCCGGCCTCGAAGCCGCGCGCGCGGCCGGCTGTGCCACCATCGGCGTCGAAGGAACCCATGACGCAGCCGACCTGGACGCCGATCTCGTCGTGGCCAGCCTGGACAAGTTGCGCATCGTCCTACAGCACAACGGCGTCAAGTTCGAACTACTTCCCGAGTAGCCCTTACTGGCGCTGTCGTCGATGCCTGCCAAAACGATAGCGAACATAACGGGGTCAGGACACCCGTGACGTGGCTGGCCTCGCCGATAGCCCTCGTGCGCAAGGGCCTTGGCCCGTGGCCTGGGCGGGTCCACGGTGGGGTGTATGAAACGGATCTTTTACGGCGGGGCGTCGTTCCTGACGCCCGACGATGTCGCGGACGCTCTCCTGGAGCTGGTCACCGTGCTCGGAATCAGCCACACCACCGAGACCCTGGACCTCCCCGCCGTGGACGATGACGGAGACACCATGATCGTGACCATGCTCGTGGGCCCGATGAGTGCACTGCTGAGCATCCCTGAGAGCTCCCGGTGGACGGGACCCGACACGACTCTGGTACTCGCCGCGCTCAACGCCCGCATCCACGCCCTGACCGCACTGACCGAACCACCCTCGTTTTCAACAGAGGAAACGATGGCGGCCACCGACTTCGACTGGCCCGACCTGGACTTCACCGAATAGCCTAGTGCTCTCTGTGTCGCCGTCCAGCGCAAGACACGCGTCCGCGCACTCCTCACTCACCCTCACGAGCGCCGCACACGCCTCACGACACATCAGAATCTGACGACGAATCACCACACCCCCCCACCCACGTCGCTCTCTCACATGCAGGCACCATAACCGCACCTCAACAAATCCGCAGCACGACCACCACAGCAACCACACAGGAGGGCCGGGCCGGGCGCGTCTTTCCGCTCGAGCCACCATCTATCAGCACCTCAACCCTTAGCGCCAACCACCGTTCCAACACTGGTCAGACCCCAAGCCTCCAAGGACGCCACCACCGGCGAAGTCCGCTTCTACGTCAAACCAGAAGCGATCCCGACGCTCAAGCCCAATACCGACCCGCACTAATCCGCAGCGGCTCCCTACGTGTCAGGGTGAGTTGAGGCCAGTAGCTCAGAGCAAGTCCGCCGTTTGACGTAGGGCGAGAATCAGGAAGTCCCACCATGTCCAGCCCATCGTTGATCGCCGTGCGCGACGATAGTTCCATGAACAACAGCAGTCCCGGCCCCCGCGCGGGCGGCCCCACGCCCCGGCGTTCGTTCACGCCGAAGCAGAAGCTCGACCACCTCGCCGCCTACGAGGACGCGATCTCGAGCAACGGGGGCGGCGCGTATTTGCGGGAGCAGGGCATCTATTCCTCGCAGATCACGGAGTGGCGAAAACTGCGCGATGCGGGCGTACTGCAGGGCAAGAAACCCGGGGAGAAGATCGGCCGGCTAACGCCCGAGCAGGCCGAGATCGCCCGGCTCCGCCGCCAGCTTGAGTTGACGGAACGGCGGTTGGAAACGACGGGGGTGGCGTTGGAGATCATGTCAAAAATGCACGAGCTACTCGAAAATCTTTCGAAGAGCTCGCGGGACGAAACACCGCACACGAAACCGTGATGACCACCTACCGCGACCTGACCGGCCACGGCGTTCCGACCCGGACGGCCGCCGCCCTGGTCGGGTTGCCGCGGGCGACCGCGACCCGAACGTCCCGCACCCCGGTGGCCCGGCGGGCGGTGGTGCCGGCGAACCGGCTCGATGTCCTCGAGCGGGCCCGGATCCTGGCAGTGGTGAACTCGGCCCGGTTCGTGGACTTGCCGCCGATCCAGATCTACGCGCAGCTCCTCGACGAGGGCGTGTATTTGGCGTCGATCTCC
>NZ_JASJVI010000176.1:0-2523 GCF_035019865.1 Cryobacterium sp. 10I5 | reverse complement strand
TGTGTGTGATCAACTCTTTGTAGGCCGTTTCGGCGCTGGATTCCTGCCAAGTTAGCGGCTGGTTTCCTGCCAAATGAGCGCTAAAAATCAGGCCAGCAAATCCCGCCCAAGAAATGGGGTTGGGGATGCGTAGAGATTGAGATCACCTGGCGGCCGTGGCCCTCTCCAAGCGATGGAGACATGGGCCCGCCACCCCCCGATAGGTTCCTAAAGGCGTGTCTACTGCCAAGCGGTCGCGCCGGAAGGAACCAGGAAGCAGATGACGGTACCCATGTCCGTGCAAGAAAATATCAGAACACTCGACTCCCACGGAATTGCGGGCCGTGAAATCGCCCGCCGGTTGGGAGTCAGCCGCGATGCGGTGGCGAAATACACCGGGCAACAGAACTATTCACCGAAACCACCGACACCCGTTCTGAGGCCAGCCGGGTCAGCCTTGACCGGGTTTGAAGACACCATTGAGACGTGGTTGGGCGAGGACCAACGCCGGCCGCGCAAGCAACGCCACACAGCCAAGCGGGTCTTTGATCGCTTGATGAACGAGGAGAACTACAGCGGCAGCTACTCCCCGGTGCAACGCTTCGTGAGGAAGTGGAACGACCAACACCGTCAGGCCGGTGAGGGCTTCACGGAGCTGGTTTGGCCGGCCGGCACTGCGCAGGTCGACTTCGGCCAGGCCGAGGCCATCATCGGCGGGATCCGCCAGATCCTGCACATCTTCGTCGTCACGTTCCCGTTCTCGGACATGCGCTTCGTTCAGGCCTACCGCGGAGAGACCGCCGAGTGCGTCTGCCACGGGCTGCGCACCGTGTTCGATCACATCGGCGCCGCGCCCCGGCACCTGGTCTTTGACAACGCCACCGGTATCGGGCGAAGAGTCGGCACCAAAGTCGTCGAGGCCAAACTGTTCGGCGCGTTCAAACTGCATTACCGGTCGGAGTCGCGGTTTTGCAATCCATACTCCGGCAACGAGAAGGGCAACGTCGAAAACGCCGTCGGGTTTCTCCGCCGAAACCTGATGGTTCCCGAGCCAGAAGCGGCCACTCTCAAGGGGCTCAACGACGTGCTGATGACACGGTGCATGGCCTTGGCCGAGACGACGCACTACCGGAAAGGCCTACCTATCAGCGAGCTCTTCGCCCAAGACGTCGCTGCGTCGCTGGCGCTGCCCGGCGTGGGGTTTGACCCGGTGCGTTATGAGTCCCGCACGGCTGACAAGAAGGGAAACGTCCTCATCGACGGCAACACCTACGCGGCCGGATCCTCATTCCACAGCCGCACCCTCACCGTCGGGCTCCGCCACGACGTCGTCGAGATCCTCGATGAGCATTCCGCGCCGGTGCGGTCCTTTCCCCGCGCCTTCGGAGTGCAGGCCGAGACGATCTTCGAGCCCGCGGCACTGCTGCCGCTGCTAGTGACCAAGCCCGGCGCCTGGAGCCATTCCCCGCTGCGGCCGTTGGTCTCTGAGCCGGTGCGCGACTGGCTCGACAAGGCCCCCGCGACCAACCGACGCCGCCTGCTCAGTGCCGTCGAGGCCGCATCGGGATCGGCCGGGTTCGACGCCGCCATCACTGCTGCCGACCTGCTCATCCAGCGCGGCGACACCCCCGAGATCGCCGCGCTGGGCATGCTCGCCCGACGCCTGGCCGACGGCACCAGCCCGGCCGTGGAGAACGTGGACCTGAGCGTCTATGACATCTTCACCACCGAAAGCTTCACCACCCTCAACACGCTGACGGGAGAAATCGCATGACTCTGATCACTGCGCAGGACATCATCGAGACCGGCCGGCAGGCGTCACTAACCCACAGCGTGCTGGTCGAATGGGCCGAGAAAGGCACCCCGAAACAACGCGAATACCTCCACGGAATGCTCCTGGCCGAGCACGAATCCCGACAAGCATCACGCCGCCAACGACTGCTGACGGCCGCCCGACTGCCAGCGCTGAAATCACTCACGGGCTTCGACTACTCCAGCGTGAAATTCCCTGAGGACTACGGCAGGGAGGAGCTAACGTCGTTGGACTTCATCAACCGAGCCGAAGACTTGGTCCTCTACGGCGATGTCGGGACCGGCAAAACCCACCTCGCCAGCGCGCTGATCGCCGCCGCCTGCCAACAAGGAATACCGGCCCGGTTCTACACAACCTCGTCCCTGGTGATGCAGCTGCGCCGCGCCAAAGACGAAGGCCGCCTCGACCGGGAACTGGTCAACATAGCGAAAAACCAGCTACTCGCAATCGACGAATTCGGCTACCTTCCGATCGACACCGAAGGCGCCCGCCTCCTGTTCCAAGTCATCGCTGACGGCTATGAAAAAAGAAGCCTGATCATCACCACAAACCTAGAATTCTCACGCTGGGGCACAGTGTTCGGCGACGACAACATGGCCGCCGCCGTCATCGACCGCATCGTCCACCACGGCCGCCTCCTCCAATTTCGCGGCGAGTCCTACCGCGTCAAGCATGCCCTCATGAAATAGCCCCGGCCAGGCCCGGCTGGTCTCGAACCTGACGCCGATTGG
>NZ_JASJVI010000175.1:0-2568 GCF_035019865.1 Cryobacterium sp. 10I5 | reverse complement strand
GTGAGTATTCGAGTCTCTGAGCCCCACCCGATCGTGCGGTTGAGCCCCACTGGTCGTGCGGAAGAGCACCAGTGGTGGTGTGGCTCAGCACCACTGGTGCTCCCCGTCACGGATTACGCGGTTGCGAGGGCGGTTTGTTCCCTCATGTTGTAGGTGCCGGTGTCGACCCAGGTGGTGTTGTGGATGATGCGGTCCATGATGGCGTCGGCGTGGACGCTGGCGCCGAGGCGTTGGTGCCAGTCCTTCTGTTGATACTGGGTGCAGAACACTGTTGATGTCTCGCCGTAGCGGCGCTCCATCAGCTCCAGCAGCATTGTCCGCATCGATTCCGTCGGCTTATCGAGCAGCCACTCGTCGATGACCAGCAGCGTGAACGCGGCATATTTGCGGAGGAACTTGCCCGCCCCGCCCGGGGCGTCTTGCGCGGCGACCCAGGCTTCCTCGAGGTCGGGCATCCGGACGTAGTGAGCGCGGATTCGATGCTCGCAGGCCCGTTTGGCGATCGCGCATCCCAGATACGACTTCCCCGACCCGGTAAAGCCCTGGAAGACGACGTTCTGCTGCCGGGTGACGAACGAGCAGGTCCCGAGCTGGGTCAGCACCTGCCGGTTGAGGCCGCGCTCGTCGAGCAGGTCGATGCGCCGCAAATCCGCGTTCGGGTAACGCAGTCCCGCCCGCCGGATCAGCCCGTCAACCTTGGAATGCATGAAGCTCGAGTAGGCGTCGTCGACGACCAGCCGGACCCGTTCCTCGAAGGTCAGGCTGATCGAGAGAATCTCGTCCTGGAGGTCGATGGCCTCCAACAGCTCGCCGGCATTCATCTCGCGGAGCTTGCGTTTAGTCTCCCCGTCCAGCGCGCTCAACGGTTCCCTCCGGCGTAGTAAGCGCTGCCACGAACATAACCGCCATCGTCCGGTTCCGGTTCCGGAACTTGTCCGGTTTTGTCTTGCCCGGTGTCGAGGATCGGCCGCAAATGCGCGTAGCGCGGGGAGCGGACCGGCCCCCGCAACGCGAGCTCGCAGGCGGCCTCGACCCGGGCCGGAGGGAACCGGCGCGACAGTTTCAGCACGGCCAGCGCGGCGTCGAAGCCGGCCTCGTCGATGAAGACGGTCTCGAAGATCTTGGCCGTCACGGTGACGGTTGCCGGCCCGATCCGCGCGGCCCATTCCTCGATCCGGGCTCGGTCCCAGGCCTGGAAGCTGCGCCCCTCGGGCAAGTCCGCATCGTTCGTCCGATACTGATTCGTCGTCGTGACCGGCAGCAGCAAATGGCTGGCCAGACGCTCGTCGCGCCGATAGACCTCCAGCATCGTCTCGGTGACACGAAGGTCTACCAGCGCGCCGATGTGGCTGAAAGGGACGGAGTAGAAATTCTTGGCCCAGACCACGTGGGCGTTGGCGTTGACCTTTCGTTTATAGGACCACGTGCTGATCTCGAACGGTGCCGCTGGCAGCGCCTGCAACAGAGGTTTCTCCTCGGTGGTGAACACGCTGAGGCGGGACCCGACGCGTTTCTGGAACGGCTCCCGGTTATAGGCATCCATCTGTTCCCGGATCCGCAGGCGCAGCTGTGCCAGCGACGTGAACGTCTCCTGCCGCAAACCCGCGATGACCCAGGTCGCGACATGGGAGACCGTGTTCTCAGTGCTACTTTTGTCGCGCGGGTGGCGAACTCTGCCAGGCAGCACTGCGGCCGAGTAGTGCGCAGCCATCTCCCGGTAGGCATCGTTCAAAACGACCTCCCCTTCCTTCGGGTGGGAGATCACCCCTGTCTTCAAGTTGTCGGGCACCAGGCGTGGGACGCTGCCGCCGAAGAAAGCGAACATTGCGGTGTGGGCGCGCAGCCACGAGTCCTGCTTCATGTCCAGGGTGGCTTCCACGAACGCATACCGGCTGAACGGCAGGCACGCGACGAACAAATACACCCTCGACATCTCGCCCGACGTCGGATCGAGTAGTTGCATCGTGGGCCCGGACCAGTCGACCTCGATGCTACGGCCGGCTTTGTGGCCGACCCGCGACGTCGCCCCCGAGACAGCGGCGTGCTCGCCATAGAGGCGACAGAACCGGTCGTAGCTCATCGTCGCCTGCGCCATCGATGACGCGTCGACATACTCCTGGTGCAACAGCTTCAACGTCACCCCGACCCTGGCCAACTCCGTATGCACCCGCGCCCAGTCCGGCTGCGCGAACACACTCTCGTGGACGCCGCGGCCGGGGAACAACGTCGAATACACCTTGGCCTCCGACAACTCGGCGACGTCGTCCCAGTCGAGCCCGAGCCGCTCTGCTGCATCGAGCACAGCTCGAATGCTGTGCCGGGACATTCCCTGGGCGGACTCGATAGCCCGTCGCGACAAGCCCTGATTACGCAGCTGCAGGATCTGCTTCGCTTTGATCTTCCGCACCATTGCCGGTACTCCTTCCACCGTGTGGCGCTCACACGGTGGAAGGAGCTTTTCAGGTGGGGCTCAACCACGCCGGTAGTGGGGCTGAACGATACAAATCACGCATCTGAACAGTGGGGCTCACTCGCACCACAGGTGGTGCCCATCGAAGCCAATATTCA
>NZ_JASJVI010000174.1:0-2606 GCF_035019865.1 Cryobacterium sp. 10I5 | reverse complement strand
TGGCGCGTCGCCTCATCGGGTAGCGCTGTTCTGATAACCCGGTAGCGCTCTTCTGCCTAAGTGGTAGCGGCCCGGACTGTCTGCCCGGGCCGCTGCGGTTTCACTCCCAGTAGGTGTCGTGGCTGCGGGTTTGTTCGTTGCGGTGCCTGCGCATGTCAATCTGGCCCAGGTTGATGATCCGGGCGTGGTTCGCGAGGCGGTTCACGATCGAGTCCGCCGCGACCCGGTCGGGGAGTTCGGCGACCCAGTGCGCGGGTCCGGTTTGTGAGGCGATCATCGTCGGCAACCGGTGTTCTCGGTTCGCGAGCACCGCGAACAAGTCGCTGGCGGCGTCGCTGTCGATGCCGACGGTGAGGAAGTCATCGATGATGAGTAGGTCGATGTTGGACAGCTCGTTCAGCAGCTTCTGGTGCGCGATGCCATTGCCGCGGGCGATGACGAGCCGTCGGGCGAGGTCGTCCATCCGGAAGTAGGCGACCGTGTGCTCGCTCTGGCTGGCGCTGATCCCGAGCGCGCAGGCGAGGTAGGTTTTCCCGCCTCCGCTGGGCGAGATGATGAGCAGGTTCGTCGAATCCGCCCGCCACTGATGGGTGGCATAGCGGCGCATCCGAACGGGGGTGATGCCGCGCCCGTCGCGGTAGTCGACTTCCGCAATCGTGGCTCCGGGAATCGGAAGCTGTGCCTGGCGGATCAGGCGCTCGACCTTGTTCACCCGCCGGGATTCCAACGCGTCGTCGACGGCGGTGAGGAACAGCTGCTCCGGGGTGAGGGTGTCGTTGGCCTCGTCCTGGATGAGTTCCTCCAGCCGGGTCGCAACATGGGTGACCCGCAGGGCGCGGAACTTGTCGTAGTCGATGCTCGTGAAGGTCATCGCCCGGTCCCTTCGCCGATCTCGTAGTGGGAGGCGTCGCGAACATAGACGTCGGGTCCGGTGTCCCGGAAGACGACGGTGCTGCCGCGCTTGCGGGTCGAGGCCGCCGGGATCAACGGCTTGGGTTTCTTCGCGTCGCTGTCGATCGTGGCCATGAGGTGTTTCAACGTCGTGTAGGTGGGGTGCGCACGGCGGTTCAGCAGCTCCTGGCAGGCGGCGTCCAGCCGTTGCCGGTTGTTCTTGCCGAGCCCGTCGAGAATGTTCTGGCAGGCCAGATACCCTTGCGCCTCGATTGCCTGGCTGTCGAGGATCTGCTCGATCACCGTGACCGTCGCCGGGCCGAAACTGCGGGCCCGATCGGTGAACCACCGCCTGGACCACAGCCCGTCGATATTGCGGTGCTGCGGCGGAACATGCTCCGGCAGGGTCGAGTACTGGCCTTTCCGGCCCGTCAACCGCGGGTGTTTGCAAATGATGTCGTTCCCGTCGAACACCGTCACCGTCGAAGCGGTCAGCCGCACCCGCAACAGCTTGCCGGCCAACGCGAACGGCACCGAATACCGTTGGGTGTCGGCGGTGACGTGGTAGTTGCGGCCCGCCTTGAGCTCCTTCCACTGGACGTCCTCGAATGCCGCGTCCGGCAACGCACCCAACAGCTTCCTCTCTTCAGCGTCGAACCTCTCCCACCGGGTCGAGCCGTCAGCGCGGCGGATATCGTGGTTGATCTCCCGCACCCGCTCAACGATCGCGTCGTTCAACTCGGCCAGAGTCGTGAAGACATCGTCCTCGAGATACCCGATGACGCGTTTGTTGACGACGTTCACCGCGTTCTCGGCCGACGCCTTGTCCCGGGGCTTCTTCACTCGGGCGGGGACGATCGCGCACTGGTAGTGGTCGGCGAGCTGTTGATAGCGGGCGTTCACGACCCGCTCCGCATCGCCGGGGTGGGACCGGTTTGTCGCCGTCGTCGGGTTGTCCGGCACGATGATCTGCGGCACCCCGCCGAAGAATGCGAATGCCTGAACGTGGGCGTCGAGCCAGGCCGGCGACTTCATATCGATGAACGCGCAGCAGAACATCAGCCCGGAGAACGGCAGCACCGCGACGAACAGCACCGCCTTCGTAGTCTCACCGGTGACCGCGTCGACCAGCTCGATGGTGTCGCCGGCCCAGTCCACCAGCATCGCCCGGCCCGGCTCGTGGTTCAGCACCGCGACCAAGTCGTGGCTGCGGACGTAGTCGGTGAACAGGGCGCAGAACTGCGAATAGCCATACTTCTTCCCGAGGTCCTTCGTGTCGACGTAGCGGCGCCAGGCCAACAACAGGGTGAAATGCCGGTTCGCTTTCATCGACGCCAGCACCCGAGACAGGTCGGGCTGGTCATATTCCTCGGACACTTTCCGGCGCCCGTCCGGGAACCACCCGGCCAGATCGGCGTCGCTGACTGAATCCGCCGCGGTGACGCCCCGCGCCTGGATTTCCTGGCTCACCCGGGCCACGGCGCGGTGCGAGCACCCCGCGATCTCCACCACGTCCCGATAACTGCGCCCCTCCAGCAACAACACCAGGATCTTTCGATAATCCGCCATGAACCAGCACTCCAAACGTGAAACGACAACACCCCATGTGTTGTCGTTTCACAGCAGAGCAGCACACCCGCGTCGAGCGCTACCCTGTCCCCGGAATCGCGCTACCGGATCGTCAGAACAGCGCTACCCGATAGGGCGACTCGCCA
>NZ_JASJVI010000173.1:0-2784 GCF_035019865.1 Cryobacterium sp. 10I5 | reverse complement strand
GGATGGGGTTGGGGGATGTCAAGCTTGCCGGCGTCATCGGACTATTCCTCGGCTGGCTCGGCTGGAGCACGCTCGTCGTGGGTGCTTTCGCCGCCTTTCTGGTGGGCGGCGTGTATGGCATCTTCATGCTCGTCACAAAGCGCGCTTCCCGCGGGAGCGGCATTCCTTTTGGGCCCTGGATGTTCATCGGGGCTTGGATTGGCGTTTTTTTCGGCGAGGTCATCGCCGATTGGTACTTCGGAATCATTGGTCTCACGTTGTGACGCGCGGGCAGGAAGGAACTGAGGATGGCTAAAACGATCGTCGGTTTGGATATCGGCAGTGAATACATCCGCGCGGTCGAATTGGCCGATGCTGGAAAGTTGAAACCCCGGTTGGTGCGCTTCCACGTGGTCGTCGTACCCGAAGGCGCGGTTCGCCGAGGTGAAGTAGTGGAACCCAATACAGTCGCCGGTCTTCTCAAGCGGCTATGGCATGAGGGCGGTTTCAAGAGCAAGCGGGTAGTGCTCGGTATGGGTAATCAGCGCGTCTTCGCTCGCGACCTGAGTGTGCCCAAGGCCCCACTCAGTCGCATCAGGGAGTCACTGCCTTTTTCGGTGCAGGACATGCTGCCGCTCCCGGTCGCCGATGCCATCATGGACTTCTTTCCGATCTCGGAAACCGTGGGTGATCACGGAACCATGGTCAATGGATTGCTCATTGCAGCGGTCAAGGATGCAGTGCTCGGCAATGTGAAGGCCGTGCAGTTGGCGGGGTTGACACCGGTCGAAGTCGATCTGATTCCATTTGCGCTCGACCGTGCACTGGTGACCCGGCAGCGTCGTGCCGGGACGGTAGCGATTGTGGACGTCGGCGCGAGCACAACGAGCGTCACGGTTGCCTCTAACGGCGTCCCTCAGTTTGTGCGGATCATTTCCTCAGGAGGGTTTGACATCACAAGTGCTATAGCGGGACGGCTGGGGATCGGCATCGTCGAGGCAGACGAGGCCAAAAAACGTCTGGGCCTCGCAAAGAGCGTGGGGAATCAGACCGAGCAAGATCAGGTCGGGGTCATCTATGAACTGGTGAAGGACATGCTTTCGAGCCTGAGGAACACGATTTCTTACTTTTCGAGCACGCGTCCTCACGACCCGGTCACGGCGATCGTGTTGAGTGGCGGTGGTTCACAGCTGACCGGATTCGCGGAAGCGTTGGCCGAGTTCACCCGACTGCCGGTCTCGATCGGTGACCCGCTTGCTGCGGTTACCCTGGGTCGCGGTGTTGATCGGGCTGAAGCCGCGCGGTATGGGGTTTCACTCGCGGTGCCCCTGGGCTTGGCGTTGGGGAGCGTGGCAGCATGACAACGCTCGCGAAAGAGCCCGCTAAAGAGCCCGCTAGAGAGCCCGCTACAGTGCCCGATGAGGGTCATTCTCGGTCAAGGCGGGCCACCAAGTCTGACTCCGTGGCCCAGTGGGTCGAGCCCCGCGTCAATTTGATTCCGCCCGAGGTAATGCAGAGTCGCCGACAGACAGCAGTTGCCCAAAGGCTGAGCATCGCGCTTCTCTTAGTCGTCGTCGGCGTCGCTGTAGCGGTCGCTGCCGCTTTACTGTTCGCTACCACCGCTCAGACCCGGCTGCAGGATGAACAGAATCGCACCTCGTCTATCGCGCAGCAGGAACTGATCTACGCCCCGGTTCGCGTCGTTCAAAGTCGGACCGCACTGACGCGTGCGGCGCAGTACGTCGGAGGAGCGACGGAGATCGATTGGAAGGGCTTCCTGGAGAGGGTGGCGACGGTGACGCCGCCGAACACCAAACTCACAACTCTCACAATCGACTCTGTGAGCCCGCTCACGACATATGAAGTCTCAGCGAATCCGCTGACGAAACCGTCCGTTGCGGGCGTCACGCTGGATGCAGCGAGCGCTTCGGTATCAGACGCGTCGAGTTGGATCGCAGGTCTCGGGGCTGTCAGCGGCGTCTCGGACGTGCAGGTGGGTTCAATCACGCAGGCTACCGAGGGGGGCAGCTATCTCACGACGGTAACCTTGCACCTCGACCCGACGGCGTTCGACAAGCGATTCGCCCCGAAGGAAGGTGAATGACATGGATAAGGGACGCCTTGTCATATTGGCGACTGTGATTGCCATGGTCGGCGTGCTTGTGCTTGGGTTTTTCATTGGAATTCAACCGCAGCTTGATGCTGCGCGAGCTGCAGACTCCCAGCGCGAGACGGCTGCGGCTGCCAACGACAGGGAGCAGAGTGTCCTCGACAGCCTCGTCAAGGACAGTGCAAATATCAATTCCTTTACCTCGACACTGGCCACACTGCAGAAGTCCGTCCCTGCCGACACCGCGTACCCGGCTCTCCTGAAACAGATGAGCGACACCGCGGCCGCCTCGGGCATTTCGTTGGTGAGCTTCGAGCCCGGGACCCCCGTCGCGTACGTGCCACCGGCCACTTCCGGAACGGAGCCGACGGCTTCGACCGGCACTCAGGCACCGACAAGTCCGGCCACCGCCGTCGCCGTCGCCCCACCTGCATCCACCACACTCATCACGTCAAGCAACTTCGTGGCGATCCCCATCACGGTGGCCGTGCATGGTGCGATGCAGCAGGTTATCGACTTCGTCAGCCGGATGCAGGCCGGCGATCGTCTCGTTCTGATCAACAAGATTTCGGGTGGCGGAGATTCGTCCCAGGCGATGGACTACTCCCTCGGGGGCTACATTTACGTCCTGATCGATCCCAACGCGGCGGCATCGACCCCGACCCCGACCCCGACGCCGACGCCGACGCCGACCC
>NZ_JASJVI010000172.1:0-2927 GCF_035019865.1 Cryobacterium sp. 10I5 | reverse complement strand
AGCCCGGCGGGACGAAGGAGGCCGGTCGTTTGCGGCGCTCCTCGTGCGCCGGGGTTCGAGGCGGCTGGTGCGGCTGGGCGGGGGGACGCTGCTGCGACTGCGACTGCGACTGCTGCGGCTGCGCTGTCGGCTGCGCGGGCTGCGGCGGCGCGACGGACTGCTGCGGCGCCTGCTCGCCCGGTGCGCGAACGTCGCCCTCCGCTGCCGACCCGGTGCTGTGCCGCGGCCGGGCCGGGGGAGTCCCGACGCCAGGGGCGCCCGGATCGTGCTGCGGGCTGGCCCGGTAGAACGTGTCGGGGTGCGGTGTGTGGCGGTCGTCCGGGAAGGTATCGGCGTTCCGGGGGTCACGCCGGTCCGCCGGCGGACGGCGGCGGTCGTTCGGGTACGGCAGTCCGACCCTGCCCGGGTCACGGCGATCGACAAAGGCCCTGCGCCGATCGATCGGCACCGGCAGCGGTGCCCCGTACTGCGGGTTCGGGCGTGCTGCCGGGTTCTGCGGGTCCTGGGCCGGCGGATGCGGCTGCACCGGCGGGTATTGGAAGCTCGCCGGATCGAGCGGGTTCGACGCCGTCCCAGGCGCCTGGCGCGGGATCCTGCTGTCTCGCGGATCCATCGGCGTGCGCCGTATCGGCGAGGGAGGCGGCGGCACGGGCCCGCGGCGGATGTACGGGTCGTCGGGTCCGCGGGTGGTCCAGCCGGCACGCGGACCGAACTGGGCCTGCGGGTTCTCGGCCGGGCGCTGCTGCTGGTACGGCTGCTGCACCTCGCGGGCCTCGCCGCCGCGCGGGTCTCCCGCCGGGGCTGCACCCGCTCCGGGAGCGCCTGGAACTCCGGGAACGCCGGGTGCGGCAGGTCCGGATGTCGCAAACGAGCCGGTGGTCGTGGAGGCCCGCGACGGCGTGGCCGATCCGGTGGATCCGGCCCTGCCGCTGGGAGGCGTGGCTGGGCCGGAAGGGCCGGAAGGGCCGGTGGCCGGGGCCGCGCTGTTCGCGGGACCCGGAGCCGCGGCCTGCCGGGCCGCAGCGGGCGGGCGCGGCGGCATTGCGGCATCCGTGCGCCTGGCGGCCACCCGGTCGAGTTCGCCGTAGAGCACGTCGCGCGCGGCGGACATCCGCACGAATTCACTGGTCGCGGCCGTGATGGTCTCCGCGGAGGCCCCGGCGAGGAGGTCGGGGTGGTGCGCCCGCGCCTGCTTGCGGAACTGCTTGTCGATCTCGACGCGGCTCGCGCCCGCCGGTACGTTCAGGAGCTCGGCGGCGATCTCCGGGGTCATGACAGCGGGCCGAACGAGCGCAGGTACTTGTTGTACGCCAGGCGCTGCAGGGTGTGCTTGTACTGGGGCGCGAGGGCGCGCACCCGGTCGAGCAGGCCGTCGTCGATCTCCTTGAGCCGCGAGCCCGCGCGGATCGTCAGGATCGGACCCGCGACGATCGCCGCGACGAAGACGAGGAAGAGGGCATTGTGGGTGGCCGCGAGGCCGAGCACGGTCAGGAGCAGGCCGCCGACGAGGACTCCGACGCCGATCCAGAGGGACCGTTTCGCCGGGGCGAGGTTCTCCTCAGCGAAGCGCGCCCAGCCTTCTTCCGAGCGGGTCCAGAACACCCAGCCTGGGGGTGCGGGGGAGCATTCCGGCACCGGAGTCCAGCCGGCGGGCGGCTCCCAGCCCTGGTTGCCCGCAATCCAGTCGAGGGTCGGCGTCGGCCACCGCGGCGGGCGCTGGAACTCCAGCGGCAACGGATCGGGAAGCGGGGGGGCGTCGGCCATAGACCCAGATTAGTGGCATCGCGGTCCGCTTCGTCCCCCGAATGGGTGGTCTTCCGGGGAACACGAACCGAGAACAATGAAGAATAAGTCCCCCAAAAAGGGGACACGGATGCCCTCCGTATGCCACTATGTGTTCAGCATATTCATGCAGACGGCTACCCGACCCGAAAGTTCCACCATGTCCCGCTGGTTTACCCGAATTGCTGCCGTCACCGGTGTCGCCGTTCTGTCCCTTACTCTCACCTCGTGCACGAGCATCGCCGCGCTCATCGGCTTCGCGCCGATCGATCCGGCCAGCCAGGTCTCGGCCACGGCCGTGCCCACGGCCACCAAGGCTCCCCTCGTCTTCGACTCCGTGTTCACCGACATGGGCTCGATCCACCCGACCATCCAGCTGGCGCCTCAGCTCGAACTCCAGCTCGACATGTGGACGGAGCAGAAGACGCACGAGTGGTACACGGACAGCGACAAGCGTTTCTCGTTCGTGATCAGTGTCTTCGACCGTTCGCAGGCGCCGGAGGCCGCGTTCGGCACGAAACGCCACGTCTACATGTCCAACGTCACGGTCACTGCGACGACCACCACGACGAGCGGTGCGAGCGCCACGCCGTTTGTGCTCAACGTGAACCCGATCGCCGCAACCCTCGACCCCGAGGCCCTCACCGGCCCCGGCGGACTGCTCGTCACCTCGCCGAAGGGCGGCTTCCAGCTCGAGTCCAACCCCATCGGGGTGCTGACGCCGGACACCTACGGCCTGACCCTCGACTTCGCGATGACCATCGCCGGTGAGTCCACGGCCGGCGGCGGCGCGACGGTCACCCAGATCGTGCACCAGGCGATCCCGGTCGCCATCTTCAAGCGCATGTAACAACGGCACTGAGAACTGCCGGCGCCGCAGGCGCAGGAAAGGCCCGGAACGGCGAGATCGCCGCTCCGGGCCTTTCTGTTGTGTGCCCGCCCGAGAAATGACGGGCTCAGCGCAGCGGATGCCGCGGTGTATATCTACCGGGTGGGCTCGGTGACCGTGTTCTTCTGCAGGGTGACCGCGGTCTGGGACAGCAGGCGGCCATCGACCGTCGCGCCGGTCTTCAGGGCGATGAGGGACTTGCCGAGGAGGGTGCCCTCGAAGTGGGCCGTCCGGGCCCCCCCGCCGGCCGCCGCCG
>NZ_JASJVI010000171.1:0-3115 GCF_035019865.1 Cryobacterium sp. 10I5 | reverse complement strand
ACCTGGATCAACGAACCCGAGAAAGCAGGAACGAACTCAATGACCGCCTAGAGAATATGACTCATACAGGTTGACATATTCCGCGGCGTTTGATGGAATCCCCGCCCGTGTTTCCGATCATGCAGAGCGATAGCACCCTGGAAGACCCCGAGCGCGAGCCACAGTGCCCCCAGCAGGATTCGCGTCCCAGTGGGTCCTTCGAATACCGCTAGGAGAATCCAAGCCAGCCCGATGCAGCACCAAACAACACCAACCCAGATACGTGGCCTGCCGACCATCCAACGCATAAACCCTGATCTGGCACTGCTGACGTCAGCCATGTGGCCAAGGTACCTCCTGCCAACGGGTTTCTTCTGCAGCCCATGACAGTTGCCCGCAACCGGTTCCTGAAAGAAGTATTCGGTATCGGGGGCCGATCGACTTGACTCAGGAGTCTGGGACGGCGAGCGAACGGTGAGGAATTGCACTTTGGTGGAGGACTCAGGAAATCGAACCTGACTAGGCTCCCCGATAGGAGCATCCCCCCGGAACGCTCACGCGTCGCCAGCATCCTAACCGAAGTGAACAAATCCGCTGTGGGCAAGCTCAAAGCTTCTTTCCCTTCCCTCGGCGGGTTGGTGTTGGCGGCGCTTTGTTGAATTGGGTCTGTCTGCTGTCCCATAACGACACGGCTTTGAAACACCCATAGACGGTTCTATATTTCTTGTTATCGAATTGTCTATGGACTGAGTATTCCGGTTGCGGGCGCCCACCGATGCGTGGCCGCGACGTCGGATTTCCGCCAGTCATTGGATGGCGGCTCGGGTAATTTTGAAGCGAAGCTCGCCCCGACTAGCCCCTCTCGCCGAAAGAAGCCCATGCCGACGCACACCGTCATCGACCCGGCCATTCTCTACTTCGGAACACCCGTTGCTCTTCTCAGCACGGTCGACCGCGACGGTGAAACTAATACCGCCCCGATGTCGTCTGTCTTCTGGCTTGGCCAGACCGCACTCCTCGGCATGGGCGCCCGCTCCTTGACAGCACAGAACCTCCTCGACACCGGCGAGTGCGTCATCAACCTCCCCACTGCCGAACTGGTCGATGCGGTCGATAGGATCGCTTTGACCACCGGCCACATGCCGGTTCCTCCTGGCAAGGCTCTTGTCGGATACCGCTATGAGCCCGACAAGATCAACCGTGCGGGTTTGCATTCCCGGCCGGGTGACACCGTTCGAGCAGAACGGATCGACGAATGCCCCGTCAATCTCGAAGCCCGCATCGTGCACTCTCGTCCCCTCAAGAAAGACGACCCGGCCGATGGCGATACGGTCATTTTCGAAGCCAGGATCACCCGGGTGCACGTCCACGACTCGATCCGCCTGAAGGGGTCGAAAAACCGCATCGATCCGAACCTATGGCGACCCCTGATCATGAACTTCCAGCGCTTCTATAGCCTCGGCGACGAGTTGCAACCTTCGCGCCTGGCTCAGACTGACGAGGAGTGGTACCGCTGATGACGCCCTGACAGCTCATCTCGCCAACGAGACGCCCTGGCGCCTTGCCGAACCGGTGATCAGGAATGCGACGAAATGCCCTAACCGGGCCGACTAAACACGGCAAAACGCGATCGAGAAGTGCCGAACGTCGGTGTCGTTCGTAGAACTGGACGGGCATTCTATTGTTGTGAGTGCAGGTTACGCACGTGGAGCCAGATCGGGATGGCGAAGAGTGGAATGTGGCGTGCCGGAAGATTTCTGGCAAACCAGACTGGCAGGTACGTCGGTGGCTGAGCCGCGTTCATCGCCCAGCGACTTTGCGAATCCCGTCAGCGGGCGCCTCCCTGCACCGGCGATGAAAACCATTGACTCAGCGCCGATGATCGTCGAAAAGCGGCATCGGCGGTCTCCGGCGAGACTGCAACGGATGACGGATTAGAAGCCGCGATGGTTCGAGCAATCGGCGACGCCGTCTTGATGTGGTGGACATCGATGGCTTGGCTCGGGCATCTCGGAGCGTTTGGAGATCTTGGAGTCGAGCTTGGTGAAGGACTCGCACCGAAGCCCTGAACATTTTCGGTGGCTCAAAGATCACCAAGTCCGTAATCGTCCGTTCGATTGTGCAATGCGATCCGGATGGCATCTCGCAGCAATCCGTCTTGCCTCTCAGCCTCGACTCGCGCAGCGTCGATTTCGGCGTATTCCTTCATTCCCGCGTCGCCCACTTTGGGGATTTTTGCTTGGAGGATCTGTTTTCTTAACGTGTCCTCGTCGGCTTTGTTGCAGGCGTTCCAAGCGTTCAGTACGGATTGTCGAGCGATGGCCTCTGCGCGCCCGGATAAAGCGAATCGATCGGTCGACTCGTACTGTTGAGGGATATCGACACCTTCGATCTTGCCCATGCTCAGTACGGCGCTTCTGTGCTGGCTCCGTTGGGCGATGAAAGTCAAAATATCGGCGTAGAGGAGCATCTGCTTTTCCAGCAGCCGCGCCTGCCTATCTGCCGTGATCGTGCGCTTCAGAGAGACGTCCGAATTTTCCCCAGCGCGCTTTGTAGCTCGACTGGTATTCCAGAAACCGAACAATGCCACTACCAGCACGGCCACCGGCGGGAGCCACACCGAGACTGGCACGCCGATGATCGACCCGGCAGCGGGCGCTTTCGATAGTGCCGTTGTAAGGATGTCCATTCGGACAGCGTAGCGACGCGCTTTCCATCATTTGACTATGGTCTCGGCTACCTTTGCGGTCAAAGGAGAAACATGAAGATCGCACCACCCCGGTGTTCGACGACCGGCTGAGGCTCGGCACTCATAGGTCACGTCCCGCTGAGCGGTGGAGTTTCTCAACACCGTGCGGGTCAGTTGTTCTAGCTTAGGCGGCGGCGAGTTCTGGGAGGATCACCGCCTCGTCGATGACCTTGACGGGGTTGTTCATGGTGGCCAGCTCGAGCATGGATGCTTCGGAGAAGTAGCGGCGTTCGCCGGCTTCCCATTCGTCGTGCTGCTCGATCAGAACCGACCCGGCCAAACGCAAGAGAGCGGCAGCGTTGGGGAAGACACCGACGACGTCGGTGCGGCGTTTGATCTCCTTGTTCACTCGTTCCATTAACCGGCTCTCGTTGTCAGGTCAAGGGG
>NZ_JASJVI010000170.1:0-3128 GCF_035019865.1 Cryobacterium sp. 10I5 | reverse complement strand
GCCGGGCGCTGTGGATCG
Source organism: Cryobacterium sp. 10I5 (assembly GCF_035019865.1). Classification (NCBI taxonomy): domain Bacteria; kingdom Bacillati; phylum Actinomycetota; class Actinomycetes; order Micrococcales; family Microbacteriaceae; genus Cryobacterium; species Cryobacterium sp. 10I5. Next base: position 3,110 of record NZ_JASJVI010000170.1, on the reverse strand, counting down.
GCCCCTCGGTCTCGACCGCGGCGCTGATCGCCGACCGCACCTGCGCCGAGGCCGCGGCCCGTGGCAGGGCGTCGAGCACCGTAACCGGCCCGAGCAATCCGGGAGACCACTCGGCGTAGTCCTGCATCAACGGGCTCGTTGCCGCACTGGTGCTGGCCAGGCCTCGAGCGGATGTCGCGACGACGGCGGGCGTGATGGCTCCCGCCGGCTCGACCTGCGCGGTCGGATCCGTCACCGATTGGGTCGCCGTTCGAGCAGCCCTAGCTGTGGACGCGGAGGCACGGGAGGTTCGCGCGGCAATGGTGGTCGGCTCCGCGAGTGCCACCGAACCCGCAGCGGAATGCAACCCGGCAGCAGCGGGGGCAGCACCCTCGGCGACCGTCGCAGCGGCGGCCTCGACCGCAGCGCCGAGCCGGGCGATCGTCTCGTCGCGGTGGTGCAGCCACTCGGGCAGCCAGACCCGCTCGACACCGGGCCAGCGCATGATGCCCTGCAGCACGTCCACGGGCAGGCCATCGCGGTCGGAGACCGTGCGCCGGGCGCGCCAGTTCGGGCCGTCGAGCAGGACGGCAACCAACGGCCGCGCGGGGTCGGCTGCCGAGGCGAGGCTGAGGTCGACCCGGAAGTCGGAGAGCCCGACATCGGTCTGCACGACGTGCCCCGCGGCGCGGAGCGCGGCCGCGATGTCGTCGCGGTGCCGGTCCACGGTCGACGTGCGGCGGACATCCGTGCTGAGCGCCTCGGCGCCCGCGCCCGCCATCTCGAGGTACGCCTTGAGGTGCTTGATGCCGACCGAACTGGTGTCCTGCGCGCGCAGCACCGCCGGGTCGAAGCTCGCATAGAGCACCACCTGTCGTCGCGCGCGGGTGATCGCCACGTTGAGGCGCCGCTCGCCGCCCGCCCGGGAGAGCGGCCCGAAATTCAGCGGCACGGCACCCTTCTCGTTCGCGCTGAACGCGATCGAGAAGAGGATGCTGTCGCGTTCGTCGCCCTGCACATTCTCGAGGTTCTTGACGAAGAGGCCATCGACCTCGTCCAGGGCGAGGGCGATGCGCTCGTCGTCGTTGTCGCGGAGCAGGTTCTCAATGAGGTTGCGCTGCTGGGCGTTGAAGGTGATCACGCCGACCGAGGGGGAGACCCCGGGCGAGGCCTGGAAGCGGCGCTCGATGTCGTCGACGATCGCGCGGGCCTCGACGGGGTTGGTGCGGAGCGCCGTGCCGCGCACGGAGCGCTCGAACTGCCCGCTCACGCGCACGAGGGAGACGCCGTGGTCGCTGGCGGCCGCCGCGTCGGTGGACCCGACCGAGTCGGCCGTGCCGGATTCTGCGGTGCCGGATTCGGCGGAGCTGGCACGGGCCGAACCCGCGCTCCCGGGCCCCATCGGCGCCGGGAACGACGACAGCCGGCTCTCGTAGTAGTAGTGGTTGCTGAACGCGATGAGCGACTCGTCCTGGCTGCGGTAATGCCACGACAACCACTTGCTCGGCACCCGCGCCTGCACGCACTCGGTGAGGATCGACTCCTCGTCCGCGACCGCACCGAGCACCCCGTCGCCGCCATCGAGGCCCGCGTCGCCCTCGTCGTCGATGTTCGCGCTCGCCTCGGCGAAGCTCGTCGGCGGCATCTGCTTGCTGTCGCCCACGACGACCACGGATGCCGCCCGCCCCATCGCACCGATCGCATCCGCCACCCGGATCTGCGAGGCCTCGTCGAACACGACGATGTCGAACAGGGCCGCGTGGGCGGGGAAGAACCGGGCGACGGATTCCGGGCTCATCAGGGTGCACGGCATCACCTGGGTGATCAGGTCGCCGTAGTTCTCGAGCAGCGCGCGCACGCTCATGCCGCCGCGCTGCCGGTCGAGCTGGCGGCGCAGGCCGCCGACCTGCCCCGAGGCGAGGTTGGTGTCGAAACGGCGCAGGCCGAGCACCTCGGCCGGGATGGCCCGGGGGAGTTCGCCGCGCACCGCCCGGGTGCTCGCCGTGAACCGGGTGATCGTCTTGCTGTGCGCCACGAGGTTGAAGTCGCCGAGGGCGGTCGCATCCTCGCGTTCGGTGATCGAGGCGATCGCGAGGCCCTTGTCGAAGGCGAGCGCGGCATCCTCGGCCGGGATGCTGCCGGCCAGCAGCGCGGAGCGGGCGTCGGCGAGCCCGTGGCGGCGCAGCGGTTCGAGGTGGCGCACGAGCGCGAGCCAGCGTTCGAGCGCGACGGGCTGGGCGGAGTCGACCGAGCTGTCGGCCCGGGTGGCCGACCAGCGGGCCACGAAGCCGAGGTCACCGGCCCAGCGGGATCGGTCGGCGGGCTGCACGTCGGCGGCGGTGTCGAGGGACTGCCAGGCCGCGGCGAGGGCGGTGAGCGGCTCCCGGCCTTCGCCGAGCGGTGTCGAGGCGTAGTAGGCGCGCAGGTCGGCGGTGTGGGTGTGGGCATCTGCGGCCGGCGGGGCGGCAACTGTTGCCGCTGCGGACAACTGTGCCTCGGGCAGCGGACGCACTTGTCCGGACAGGGAACTGTTGCTGGGCTCGGCGGCGGGAGTGGGCACACCCGTGGCGGTGGACGGGGCAACTGTTGCCGCTGTGGACAACTGTGCCTCGGGGACCGGCAACAGTTGTCCGAAGCGGCCACTAGTGCTGGCGGCAGCCGCGGGAGCGGGCCGGTTGAGCGCGTCGCCGATCCAGCCGAGCCAGGCCAGGCCGGTGGCGAGGTCCTCGGCGTCGGCCGGTACGAACGGGTTCCACGCTGGGTCGACGAGCGGCACCAGCAGGGTGAGCGCGGCGTCCCGCAGGCCCTGCGCCTCGGCGTGCGCGGCGGCGAGGGCAGCGGTCAGCGTCGAGAGCGTCTTCAGCGGCACGGCCTTTTCCGGGGCGGATGCCGCGTCGCCGGTGAGCAGGTCGGCGATCTGCGCGAGCACCGCACGGCGCTTCTTCGTGCGGCCGAAGAACCCCGCGGCATCCGCGGCGAGGGCCGCCGCGTGGATCCCGGGCACGTCCCGCCCGAGCACGGTCGGCGCCACCCGGGTCAGCCAGTCCGGACGCGAGGCCCGCAACGCCGCGAGGTGCTGCTCGAGGCCGGCGATAAACGCGCGCCACTCGGGGGTGTGCAGGGTGTCGACC
>NZ_JASJVI010000169.1:0-3177 GCF_035019865.1 Cryobacterium sp. 10I5 | reverse complement strand
GCAGATGGGGGCTGCGGCAAGACCGGGCGCGAGCACCTGGCCGGCTGCGGGCTGCCACGTGAAGGTGTAGCTGCCCGATACCGGGTGGCCGTCGGTCGAGACGACCTGCCAGGTCACCGTGTACTCCCCCGGCTGGCCGAGCTGGGCCGTGGTCTCGAGCTTCGGGCCGAACAGGGTGACGCAGCCGTCGCCGTAGTAGAGAGGCGCGGAGGTCGGACCGCTGATCCGCATGGCGTTGCCGGATCCGGTGCCGTCGAGGTTCAGGAGGGTGTCGTTCGTGGTGATCGTGAAGCGGCCGGGCTGCTCGGTCACCACCGAGTTCTCCGCGGGCGCGTACCCCACCGGATAGTTGTGCGCGGACGCCGGGGCGGCGGAGAACCCGAGTGTCGCGGCAACCACGGCCGCGACGCCGAGGGCGCGCAGGGACCAGTCGCGGACGTGGTTGCTTCGCATGGTTCTCTCCTAAGCCGAGTGCTTGCGGCGGGCGGTGATCGCGAGCACGAGACCGACGACTCCGACGACGAGGCCGCCGACACCGAGCACCCGGGCGAGCACGTCGGGGGCGGATGCCGCGGCATCCGTCGATTCGGAGCTCGCTTCGGCGGTGGTGTCGGTGTGGGCGGCGCCGTGCTCGTCGGAGGCGACGGCCGCGGTGACGGCGATCGACGGCGCCGGGTGCTCCGGCTCGGCCTCACCCGGGGCGGTGTGCGCGTCCCAGTTCGTCGAACCGGTGACGCAGGTCTGCACGACGGGGAACTCGAGGGTCGTGCCCGCGGCATCCGCAGGCAACATCAGGCTGAGGTCGAACGTCGTGCGCAGGCCGTCGGCCATCGGGGTGATCGCGGTGTAGACGACGGCGCCGATCCTGTCGGTGATCGAGGTGCCGTCCTCATCCGTCAGCGGGGTTGCGAGCGGGGTGGAGGTCTTCTCGACGGTCCAGTTCGGGTTGACCGTCGGCGTGACGCTGACGACGCTCTCCGGGATGGCGATGCTGATCGAGGTGGTCGGCGAACCTGCGCAGCCGTGCGGGAGCGCGAAGCTCAGCACGGAGTACGACCCCGCAGCGGCCGAGGACGGGTCGATGTCGATGTGGGCGCTCGCGGAGAGCGGGGCGGCGAGCGCGAGAATGCCGCCGGCAAGCAGGGCGGATGCCGCGAGGGCGGTGGTCTTGAACGTCACTGTGGTTCCTTAGTTGGTTGGCGGCACCGAACAACCGGGACATCGGGCTGAAGCGCACGCGACTGCCCCTGGTTCGGAGCGAAAAGCAAAACGGTCTGGTCTAGGCGAAACGCACGGTCGCCGGCGGACCGCGATGACGCATCACAGACAGGAGCACCCCGAGGTCTCGGGGCAGGAAGACGAGCGCCGGCGCCGGCCCGCGGTGCGCCGTGCGCGCGCGGACCGGCAGGCTGCCGGCGACCAGGACCCTGCGGACGACAAGACGCGCGGCCGCGACGAGGATGCCGAGCGCACGTTCCCCGTGCCGGAGGGCGACGATCGTCGCGACGGCCGCCAGTGCGTGCGCGAGCACCATCAGGGCCGCGTCGAACGGGACCGTGGACATGCCGGTCATGCCGGGCACGCCGGTCACCGGCAGCACGGCGTGGGCGCCGGGCAGGCCGGACACGCCGGACAGGCCGGGCGCGGCCGTCGCTCCCGACTGCACCGAGAGCAGGGCGGAACCGGCCGTGTGACTGTGGGCGGGCAGGGTGCCGGCCGGGGCATCCGTTCGCAGTGAACCGCCGGATGCTCCGAGGGAGAACAGGCCATGGAAGATCAACTGGCTCGCGAGCACGGCTGTCGCGGTGCGCCAGAGCGAGGCAGTGCGGCCGGCGAGGCCGATGCAGACGATGCCGGCGAACGCGAGGGAGACGACGACGGGAAGGAGACCGGGGGCCGCCCCGCCGCCGAGGGTGTGCGAGAGCGCCGCGACGAAGGTCGCGAAACCCGCGATATACCAGCCGCGGGCGAACCGTGCCCAGCGTGCGGTCATCGTTCCTCCTCCGGCTGTGTCGCTCCCACCATACCTGTGCCGGAATCGCCGTCGGCGCGAGCGATGTGTAGGCCTGAGCCTGGGCGCGCGACTCGCATAGGCTGGATGCCTATGCTCACCGCCCTCGTCGGACTCGCCGGCGCCCTCATCTATGGGAGCGCCGACTTTCTCGGCGGCCTCGCGGCCAAGAGGCTCAGTGCGGTCCTCGTGACCGCGGTCGCCGCGAGCTCAGGGCTGCTGGTCCTGCTCGTCGCCCTGCCGTTCGTGGGCGGTGTCTGGTCGCCGACCGCCGTGCTCTGGGGCGCGCTCTCCGGGCTGACCGGTGCGATCGCGATCTCCCTCCTGTACGCGTGCCTCGCGATCGGTCCGATGAGCATCCTCTCGCCCCTGACCGCCGTCGTCTCGGCGATCGTGCCGATGACCGCCGGCCTCGTCGGCGGCGAACGGCTCGCTCCGGTCGGATACGCCGCCCTCGGCCTCGCACTCGTCGCGGTCGTGCTCGTCGGCTTCGTGCCGGAGAAGGGCGCGGTTCGGCCGACGACGCTCGGGGTGCTGATGGCGATCGGGTCCGGGATCATGATCGGCGCGTTCCTGATCCTGATCGACCTGACGCCCGACGACAGCGGACTCGTGCCGCTCGTGCTCAACCGGGCAGTCAATGCCGCGATCATGTTCTCGACCGTCGGCGTGCTCGCGTTCGTCGCCGCGCACCGGCGGCGGGTGCTCGCCGGGGTCGGCGCGAGCGGCGGCGATGCGAGCGGCGGCGATGCGAGCGGCGTGAGCAGCAACGCTGGCCGGGGCGGGAGCGATCCTGCCTCCGGTTTCGGGGCCACGGATGCCGTGACTCGCGCAGCAGACCCGGCCACGGTTCCCGGCGACACCGGGAGGCGCAGCCGGTCCACCCTCACGATCGGCCTGACGCTCGCCGCGGTCTGCGGTCTCGTCGACGTCGCGGCGAACCTGCTGCTGCTCATCGGGATCCGGATCGGGGACCTCAGCGTTATCAGTGTGCTGACCGCGATGTACCCGGCCGGGACGATCCTGCTCGCTGCGGTCGTGCTCAAGGAGCGGATCGCACCCGTGCAGTGGGTCGGCCTCGGTCTCGCGCTCGCGGCGGCCGCGATGCTCGCACTCGCCTGACCCGCGGCATCCGCACCGCCCGCCCGCGGCGCCCTGCCCCCGCC
>NZ_JASJVI010000168.1:0-3428 GCF_035019865.1 Cryobacterium sp. 10I5 | reverse complement strand
GGGGAAATCCTTCCCCGCCCTCTACGACACTATTCGGGACGATCCCGGTGCCTTACCCAAGGTTGACAGAGAGGGGTCACCCCGGACGACGAGGTCGTGCTGTTACCCTTCGGCCGGTCGGACCCCGCTGTCGAGGACATAATCCGAAGCGGCCAGTTCGAGGTCACGTACCCGAACCCGGACGGAAAGGCTGCTCACCTTGCAGCGGTGAAGACCGCTTATCTCGCGGCATGCCTAATAATGAGGGAGATCCCACGCACGCCCCATTCAGACGCCATTCGGGCCGAACTCCTGGCGGCACGAGACCGTGACCGCGCTGAGAGCTATGAGCTGAGTTCTCTTCTGAAATCTATTCAGATGTCCCGGAGTGAGGCCGAACCCGTTCTCGGAGAAATCTGTCTCACTTCCCTGAGTCTCCAAGACGGATCTATTTCATATGCCATCAGCTTCAACCGAGTCTTCGCAGTCGACTGGCCACTTGATCCCATCAGGGTCGAGGTGTGCGAGAGCCTGCCTAACGATACTCAGGCGACTTTCGACTAATCATTGTCAGCTGCGCTGAACGCCTCGTCACGCCTTATCGCTGCAGGGAACTCATCCCTGATATCGAACGGTAGTTGCAGCGCCTCGGTAATTTCCGCCAGCGCTCGAAGAGCGTCCTCGTCTCCACAGAGTTCGAAGATCACGTAGCCAGCCAACGTTGCAGCCATTGCCGCAGTGAAGGGACCCGGTAATGGGCTCACCCCTTGCGGATCTAGGAAAAACTGTAGGTGGCCATCCTCCCCTGTCCGTTGGTAGACGAGGCTTGTATCTGCGCGCACGTGTGTGGCTAGGGAGAGTCGAGCGTACGGGACAGTAAGGGTCTCCGTGTTGACCAGCTGCTCAGCCATTCTTGTGAAACCGGGGAATGGGTCGCCGTCAGGGACGTCAATGAGAGCTGCCTTCTCCTTGAGAGACTGGTCCCCGATCCAATCGGCAAGCCTCTCGGTCTCGGCCTTGAGATTGTGATGGATGTGCCGCTGCAGGACGCTGAGGGCTCCGCGTCGATGGAGAACCCATTGCGCGGACAAGGCATGCTCAAGTGCCACCCGGACATTCACCCATCCCTCCCGTTCGAAATCACCTCCGGCGGTCAGGGCAAAATACGCGCGCGCCTGGCGGATCGCTTGAACGCCAATGCCCCAAGTTGGCTGTAGTGCTACCAAACGACCGTCATCGACGCCTTCGAACTTCGTATCGCCGACTTTCCCCCAAACGATGTCGACAACGGCGGCACATTCGGCTCTGCTCGGGTAACGCACCTCGTCGGCCATGAATACGAAGATACAGCCCGGGATTCGCGAACGAGTGCCTGCCCGCTCATGCAGAGCACTGGGAGTGCGTTTACAGAGTCTCCTACGATCTTGATGTCGATACCGGCGCGCGAAACCTGGCAATGTCACTGGTCAGCGGCAAGATGAGGACATGACTGAGAGTGCCGCCTCTGGCTCATCGGATACTCCGTTGACCCCGGAATCCGTGCCTTTCGCCGATGAGCATAAAGCTCGACTAGCTTCTTTCCAGAGCGGTGACGAGAGGTTCGTTTGGGGCGTTCGCACAGACACCGGCGCGCCGTGGTTTTTGTCGGAAGACACCGCACACGAGTCACGTGCCTTCGTCAAGGAATTCGTCGTGTGCCCCGTGCCCGGCTGTCGGGCTCAACTTACGACCGCGCACCGTGCAAAGAAGCGGGACGGTCTCCAACATATGTCGGACGGCGGGGGCCACTCGCGGGAGTCGATATTTCATTCGCAGGGTTGTGCTCTTGTTGAAGAATGGCTGCGACGAGAGTTTCCGAATTCGCACGTCCTGCGCGAGGAATACACGAACGAGCTGGGGGAGCGCAGAGCGGACGTCCTGCTTACGGGGCCCGCTGGTGACCGTGTTGCATTCGAAATTCAATACAGCCCGATCACCCCAGATGCTTGGCGGAACCGGCATGAGTCGTATCGTCGGCAGCATATTGCTGACGTTTGGCTGTTTGGTCACACCGGCAAGCAGCTACAGCTCCGCCCCGACGGCACTGTGTCCGTCAATCCCACGCACGAAGTCGTTGTTGAGCTGGGTTCTGCACTCATGTTCATTAACCCCGAACAGGAATTGATAGCTGTCGCAGTTGGCCGGGGTCGCGTGTTCAAGGCCGCGCTCGATGGATATGGCGATGAGGAAGTTCAAGTTTGCGACGTGCTCGATGCCGCCATCCTTGAGCTTCGGCCACTGGCAGAGTTCAGACCGACGAATGGCAGAGGGTTAGGCGGCAATTGGCTGGACGGGCTCTATACGCGTAGCGACAACCTTCGTCGACACAACGAGTCAGAGCGGGCCCGCGCCGTAGAACAACGGGAGCGCGCCGCAAGAGAATGGGAACGCATCCGTCTGGAAAAGATTGCCCGCCAAACGAAATGGGAGGAACGGCGTCGACCTGAGCAGGAGAAGATTCGGAGCCTCTTCTCGTCCGTTGAACGGTGGGGCCGAAGTGAAGCGCTCGCATCAATCACTTCGTACTTCGGTGACTTTCTGAGGGACCGCATCGAGATGAACGAGAACCCGACTGCGCCTTCGGTGCGGCTCATACGCTGGCAATGCGTCGTCTACTTTGACTTGATCGCGGGCCGCGACAAAGAGTTCGGAACCCGTGATGCGTACAATGCCATCATTCGCCGCGGTGTGAACATGGGCCAACCCGACGCGTTCAAACAAATCGCCAGCTACCTCTATCGCCTGGAAGAGGACGGGTACGTCCGCAGACTTCCGGACTACCGACGAGACTCATTCCCGAGATTCATACCCACGACCAGCGGCGCCTGGTGGTGAGCGCCGGCGACTACCGGCCGTCGAGAGCAGAACCTCTCCGCAGTTAAATGCGATGTTCTGCAGGCTGCGTGGGCCCGGGATTTTGGGACCGGTTGACCCCGGCCGACCGAGAAATCGCTCGATTCAACATGACATCTTGGGAGAGGTTCTGAAGTGAGCGACCGAGTTCAGCCAGTTGCACGACGCCACCACACGGTACCGAGGTTCTACCTGCAGGGATTCGCGGAACTCGACCGGGTGACCACCGTTCGGTTGCCGGGAGACCTTCGCTTCACGCAGTCCGTCAGCGACGCCACTGTCGTGAATAACTTCTACACAGTTGAGAATCACGAAGCCGGTCCCGACGTTATTGAGAAGGCGCTTTCGGGCATTGAAGGTGACGCTGCCGCCGTCCTGAAGACCCTTATAGAGGGAAAGTGGCCTCTTGCAGCCGAGGACCGTATGACACTTGGCTACTTCATTGCCCTTCAAGCCACACGCGTCCCCAATCAGCGCCGGGCCGGAATTTGATGCTCCTATTGTTGTCAAGCGCTGACTTTGGGTTGTTCACTGAGCCATGTGCGGTAGCGCTCAGA
>NZ_JASJVI010000167.1:0-3531 GCF_035019865.1 Cryobacterium sp. 10I5 | reverse complement strand
AAGTCCGGCGGTGTCCTACTCTCCCACAGGGTCCCCCCTGCAGTACCATCGGCGCTGAGAGTCTTAGCTTCCGGGTTCGGAATGTGACCGGGCGTTTCCCTCTCGCTATAGCCGCCGAAACATCTTTCGATGGATCGATTCTATATTTTTTAGTTATAGACCCCTCCTGGAAGGGGTTGTTCTCGACCGTACGTCGAGAACCACATAGTGGACGCTTGCAGCTTATTCAAACTGGTGTGTTATCAAATTATTGGCTTATTAGTACCGGTCAGCTCCAAGGGTCTTTAGTCCCCTCTTCCACATCCGGCCTATCAACGCAGTAGTCTAGCTGCGAGCCTCTCCCCCGAAGGGATGGAAATCTCATCTCGAAGCCGGCTTCCCGCTTAGATGCTTTCAGCGGTTATCCGTTCCGAACGTAGCTAATCAGCGGTGCTCCTGGCGGAACAACTGACACACCAGAGGTTCGTCCATCCCGGTCCTCTCGTACTAGGGATAGATCTTCTCAAATTTCCTGCGCGCGCAGCGGATAGGGACCGAACTGTCTCACGACGTTCTAAACCCAGCTCGCGTACCGCTTTAATGGGCGAACAGCCCAACCCTTGGGACCTACTCCAGCCCCAGGATGCGACGAGCCGACATCGAGGTGCCAAACCATGCCGTCGATATGGACTCTTGGGCAAGATCAGCCTGTTATCCCCGAGGTACCTTTTATCCGTTGAGCGACAGCGCTTCCACAAGCCACTGCCGGATCACTAGTCCCGACTTTCGTCCCTGCTCGACTTGTCAGTCTCACAGTCAAGCTCCCTTGTGCACTTACACTCGACACCTGATTGCCAACCAGGTTGAGGGAACCTTTGGGCGCCTCCGTTACTTTTTAGGAGGCAACCGCCCCAGTTAAACTACCCACCAGGCACTGTCCCTGAACCGGATCACGGTTCGAAGTTAGATATCCAATATGACCAGAGTGGTATTTCAACGTTGACTCCACCTGAACTAGCGTCCAAGCTTCAAAGTCTCCCACCTATCCTACACAAGCCACACCGAACACCAATACCAAGCTGTAGTAAAGGTCACGGGGTCTTTCCGTCCTGCTGCGCGTAACGAGCATCTTTACTCGTAATGCAATTTCGCCGAGTTCGCGGTTGAGACAGCTGGGAAGTCGTTACGCCATTCGTGCAGGTCGGAACTTACCCGACAAGGAATTTCGCTACCTTAGGATGGTTATAGTTACCACCGCCGTTTACTGGGGCTTAAATTCTCAGCTTCGCCTTGCGGCTAACCGTTCCTCTTAACCTTCCAGCACCGGGCAGGCGTCAGTCCGTATACATCGTCTTGCGACTTGGCACGGACCTGTGTTTTTAGTAAACAGTCGCTTCCCACTGGTCTCTGCGGCCTTCGAACGCTCCAGGAGTAAATCCCTTCACGCCTCCGGCCCCCCTTCTCCCGAAGTTACGGGGGCATTTTGCCGAGTTCCTTAACCACGATTCTCTCGATCTCCTTAGTATTCTCTACCTGATCACCTGAGTCGGTTTGGGGTACGGGTGACTAAAACCTCGCGTCGATGCTTTTCTTGGCAGCATAGGATCACTGATTTCGCCCTTACGGGCTACCCATCGGGTCTCAGCCTTATATGAGAGACGGATTTGCCTATCTCTCGGCCTACATCCTTAGACCGGGACAACCATCGCCCGGCTCAGCTACCTTCCTGCGTCACACCTGTTAATACGCTAACCGCACCAGCATAGGGTCGCACGCTAGGCCCACCCCCTCGGCCCGAAGGCTCCGGTCAGTGGGATTCAGATGCTTAGCATTACTGGATTAGCTTGGACGGTTTTTCGCCAGTACGGGAATATAAACCCGTTGTCCATCGACTACGCCTGTCGGCCTCGCCTTAGGTCCCGACTTACCCAGGGCGGATTAGCCTGGCCCTGGAAACCTTGATCTTTCGGAGGACGGGTTTCTCACCCGTCTTTCGCTACTCATGCCTGCATTCTCACTCGTGTAGCCTCCACGGCTGGTTTACACCGCCGCTTCGCTGGCCACACGACGCTCTCCTACCCATCAACACGGCTGAACCAACACAACAAGTGTGCGGCTTACCAAAAATATCAATGCCACAACTTCGGTGGCGTGCTTGAGCCCCGTTACATTGTCGGCGCGGAATCACTTGACCAGTGAGCTATTACGCACTCTTTCAAGGGTGGCTGCTTCTAAGCCAACCTCCTGGTTGTCTGTGCAACTCCACATCCTTTCCCACTTAGCACGCGCTTTGGGACCTTAGTTGGTGGTCTGGGTTGTTTCCCTCTCGACGATGAAGCTTATCCCCCACCGTCTCACTGCTGCGCTCTCACTTACCGGCATTCGGAGTTTGGCTGACGTCAGTAAGCTTTTAGGCCCCATCGGCCATCCAGTAGCTCTACCTCCGGCAAGAAACACGCAACGCTGCACCTAAATGCATTTCGGAGAGAACCAGCTATCACGAAGTTTGATTGGCCTTTCACCCCTATCCACAGCTCATCCCCTCCATTTTCAACTGAAGTGGGTTCGGTCCTCCACGACGTCTTACCGTCGCTTCAACCTGGCCATGGATAGATCACTTCGCTTCGGGTCTAGGACATGCGACTGAATCGCCCTATTCAGACTCGCTTTCGCTACGCATTCCCCTCTCGGGTTAAGCTCGCCACATATCACTAACTCGCAGGCTCATTCTTCAAAAGGCACGCTGTCACCAGAATCAGACTGGCTCCAACGGTTTGTAAGCAAACGGTTTCAGGTACTATTTCACTCCCCTCCCGGGGTACTTTTCACCTTTCCCTCACGGTACTTGTTCACTATCGGTCATGTAGGAGTATTTAGGCTTATCAGGTGGTCCTGACAGATTCACACGGGATTTCTCGGGCCCCGTGCTACTTGGGATACTCTTCGGGCGATTACTGCATTTCGACTACGGGGTTCGCACCCTCTATGACCAGGCTTTCAATCCTGTTCGTCTATACAACGCTCTAACCCTCACTGTTCGGCAGAATCAGCAGAAAAGTCCCGCAACCCCGACCATGCAACGCCTGCCGGCTATCACACATGATCGGTTTAGCCTCATCCGGGTTCGCTCGCCACTACTAACGGAATCACTATTGTTTTCTCTTCCTGTGGGTACTGAGATGTTTCACTTCCCCACGTTCCCTCTACCCGCCCTATATATTCAGGCGGGAGTCACCAGGTCACCTTACGGGCCTGGCGGGGTTTCCCCATTCGGACATCCTCGGATCACAGTTCGTTTATCAACTCCCCGAGGCTTATCGCAGATTACTACGTCCTTCTTCGGCTCTACATGCCAAGGCATTCACCGTTTGCTCTTAGAAATTTGAAATCACATGAGTTTGAATCGATTAAGAATCGAAAGACTCAAAGAGTCTCACGATCGAAATTGACCAATGATCTATAAATAGATCTTTGTAATCTGTCGGACCGAAGTCCGATCAAATTTAAGATGCTCGCGTCCACTGTGTAGTTCTCAAAGTACGGGCGGTACCC
>NZ_JASJVI010000166.1:0-3565 GCF_035019865.1 Cryobacterium sp. 10I5 | reverse complement strand
GGGCCGGCCGCGCCGCGCCGGGGCATCCGCCTGTCCGGGCGAGGATTGGCCCTGCACCGGCTCGGGTCCACCCGTCGGATTAGGCAGGTCACGCGGAGCGAGCTGACCAGAGGTGGCGCACGTTGGCGGGCGAGACCGCGGCGAGTTCGGCCGCCAGAGCCTCAGCCCGTGCTTCGTCGCCCGCAGCGTTCTCGGCCGCGCGCTCGGCGCTGTGCCGCTGTTTGACCAGTCGGGCGGCATCGGCGAGGTCCCAGAGCATCTCTCCCGTCACGGATACCCCCTTCGCACCCGAGCGCCGGGTGCGGCCGCGGACGAGCAGGTGCCGGGTCTGGAAGACCGGGCCGCCGATGCGTTCCTGGGCGTCGTGGAAGAACACGACGTTCGCGACCGGCCCGGTGCCGTCGTCGAGGCTGACGAATACGACCCGGCGCCCGCCGCGCATCGGCGGGGTGTTCGTCGCCCGACGCACCCCCGCGAGGAGCACCTCGGTCCCGCCGGGCAGGTCGCCGAGGGCCGAAGCCGGGGTGACGCCGAGCTCGGCGAAGAGCGGATAGAAGCGGGCGAGCTGATGCCCGGACACGGCGAGGCTCAGGTCGCGCAGCTCGAGTTCGGTCTGGGTGCGACCGCGCAGTTCGAGGGAGGTGACCGCGGTGAACCGGTCGCCGGAGTATCGAGGGACCGGCAGGTCGACCTCGAAGGCGAGCTGGTCGTCGTGCACGGCAAGGGCTGTGCCGCGGAGCGACTGGATGTGCGCGAGCAACTCGTGCCGTCGCTCACGGTCGTAGCCGATGAAGCTGTCGAGGGCACCGACCCGCGCGAGCGCCTCGAAGCTCGACCGGCGCGGCCGCACCCGGTCCCGGAAATCCTGCAGCGATGAGAACGGTTGGTGCCGCACGATCCGGGCCCGCTCTGCGACGGTGCTGCCCGAGAGCTCCGGTAGCGCCAGGCGGATGCCGCGGCGCGGCGCGGCCGGCCCGGCCGGTTCCGGTTCGGCCGGTTCCGGTTCGGTCGGCTCCGGTACTGCACGGCCAGGCGCGGCGTAGCCAGGAGGAAGGTCCTCGACCCGGTAGTCGAGCACGCTGTGCTGCACGTCGAGCGGCAGCACGGGAACCCCGAGCACCCTGGCCTCCGCCACGAGCAGGTCCTTCGGCCACATTCCCGGGTCGTGGGTGAGGAGGCCGGCAAGGAACACCGCAGGGTGATGGGTCTTCAGCCACGCCGACTGGTAGGTGGGCAGGGCGAACGCGGCGCCGTGGGCCTTGGCGAAGCCGAAGCTGCCGAAGCCGGCGAGCACGGTCCAGATCCGGTCGATCACAGCGGGAGGGAACCCGCGCGTCAGAGCCTGTTCACGGACGTACGCCTCGATGAGGGGCAGCTGCTCGGGTTTCCCCAGGTGCCTGCGGAAGACATCCGCCTTGCCCAGGCCGCAGCCGGTCAGTTCGTCGAAGAGGCGCATCACCTGCTCGTGGAAGATGACGACACCGCGGGTCTCCCGCAGGATCGGCTCGAATCGCGGATGGATGTAGTCGGGCATGACCTCGCCGTGCCTGGCCTGCAAGTAGAGCAGGGGCATGTTGTTCTTCATCGGGCCAGGGCGGAACAGGGAGATCTCCACGGTGAGGTCATTGAAGACCTCGGGCTGCAACTTGCCGACGAGTTCCATCTGGCCGGGAGACTCGAGCTGGAAGATGCCGAGGGTGCGCGTCGAGCGGATGAGTTCGTAGGTCGGCTCGTCGTCGAGGGGGATCCGGTCGAGGTCGATGCTCTCTCCGGTCAGGCGTCGGTGCTCCTCGACGGCATGTGCCATCGCTGACTGCATCCGCACGCCGAGGATGTCGAGCTTGATCAGGCCCATCGGGTCCATGTCGTGCTTGTCGAACTGGGACATCGGCAGGCCCATGCCCGAAGCCTGCACCGACGTGCGGTCGAGCAGGCTCGCGTCCGAGAGGATCACGCCGCACGGGTGCACCGAGATGTGCCGCGGAAGCCGATCGAGCCGCGCCGTGAGGTCGACGAGCTGGTCGAGCTGTTGTGACGCGCGGACTTCGGCGGCGAGCGGTTCGAGCTCGGGTTTCTCCTCCAGGGCGCGGCGGAAGTCGCGGGCATTGAATCGCCACATCTGCTTCGCGATTGCCGACACCTGCCCGGCGTCCATGCCGAGTGCGAGCCCCGCGTCCCGGACGGCGCCGCGACCACGGTAGGCGTTGGTCATCGACATCAGTGAGACCCGGTCGCTGCCGAAGGTCTGGAAGAGGGTGCGGTAGATATCGTGGCGGCGGGCCGACTCCACGTCGAGGTCGATGTCGGGCAGGGTCTGGCGTTCGGGGGAGAGGAACCTCTCCCAGAGCAGGCCGTTCGAGATCGGCTCGACCGAGGAGGTGTGCAGGGCATAGTTGAGCACCGAGCCGACGCCGGAGCCACGGGCCTGGATGCGCACGCCCATGCCCCTGACGATGTCGGCGACCCGGGCGACCGTGAGGAAATAGCTCGCGAAGCCGAGGTGCTCGACCGTGGCCATCTCGTACTCGAGGCGGGCGTGCGCTGTCTCGACGGCCGGCCGACCGGATGCCGCGTAGCGGTCCTCGACGCCGGATCGTCCGCGTTTCCAGAGTTCGGCGAGCGGGTCGCCGGTGACCCCGATCACGCGCGCCTCCGGCATTCGCGGGGTGCCGAGGCCGATGTCGGACTGCGGATCGAGGGTGCAGCGGTCGGCGAGCAGCTCGGTGTCGCGCAGCAGGCGCGCGAGCGCGCCGGCGTCGTGCAGGCCGGCGTCGACGACCATTCGGGCCACCTGCCGCATCGCCCCGGCCGGTTTGAGCCAGGCTTGTCCGTTCGTCTGGAGCTGCTCGAGCTCGGCGAGCGGGGTCAGGGTGCGGGCGGCGTCGGCAAGGTCTGCGGTGACCGCCTCCTCGGGCTCGCCGTATCGCACCGCATTCGTGAGAACGGCGGGCAGGCCGCTCTGTTCGGCGAGGGCGAGCATGCGGGTCGCCGGAGTGACACTGCCCCGGCTGCCGGGCTCGGCGAGGTAGCAGACGATTTCCAGGCATACCGACTCGGCAGGCATCGACCGCTGCCAGGCGGTCAATCGGGCGCCGGCCTCCTTCGTTGCGCGGCGGCCGATCGCCTCACCGACGTCGGAGGCCGGGCCGAGCAGCACGGTCAATGCCCGGAGCCCGGCCAATTCGGCGAGCTCTGTCCGGCCGATGCTCGGCTCGGGCCCTGCTCCGGTCGACACGGTCTCGTGGGCCGCGGACACGGCGCGGCACAGGGCCGCATACCCGCGGCCGCTGGTGCCGCCGTGCGCGAGCACGACGACGCGGCCGATCGGCACGCGGTCATCGTCGTGCACCGCGAGGTCGGCCCCGAGGCCCGCGCGGATGTCCTCCGCCACACACGCCCGGAGGTGCTTGACGGCCCCATAGAGTCCGTCGCGGTCGGTGAGGGCGAGAAAGGAGGCCCCCTGGGCGTTCGCCTGGCCGGCAAGCGCCTCGGGGAGCGTCACCCCGAAGTGGGTCGAGTATGCGCTCGCGACGTGCAGGTGCGGGAAACCGCCCCCCGCCCCCCC
>NZ_JASJVI010000165.1:0-3622 GCF_035019865.1 Cryobacterium sp. 10I5 | reverse complement strand
GCGGGGCGGCGACGGGCGAGGCGCCGTCAGGCGTGGGGCTCGTAGCGGCGGGGAGAGTATGCCTGGGCGACGAGCGTTCGGAGGGCCTCGAGGCTGCCGTGGGCGAGGCCCTGCGCCCGCGCCTGGATCAGCACGTTCCCGATCGCGGTCGCCTCGACGGGTCCCGCGAGCACCGGCAGGCCGGTGAGGTTCGCGGTCAGCTGGCAGAGCAGCTCGTTCTGGGAGCCGCCGCCGACGATGTGCACCGTGCGGATGCTCGTACCCGACAGTTCGCTCGCCGCGCGCAGGGTGCTGGCGTACTTCGTTGCGAGGCTCTCGATGATGCTGCGCACGAGCTCGACGGGGGTTGCGGGTGCGGCGAGCCCGTGTGCGGCACAGTGCTCGCGGATCCGCGCAGGCATGTCCCCCGGCGCAAGGAAAGCCGGGTCGTCGACGTCGAAGACCGTGACCGGCCCGGTCACCTGTGCGGCCTGGGCGAGCAGGAACGGCAGCTCGAACGCCACGCCCTCGAGATCCCAGCTGCGCATCGACTCGCTCAGCAGCCAGAGCCCCATCACGTTGCGCAGGTAGCGCACCCGCCCGTCGACGCCGCCCTCGTTGGTGAAGTTCGCGGCCCGGCTCTCCTCGGTGAGCACGGGAGAGTTCAGCTCGACGCCGACGAGCGACCAGGTCCCCGACGAGATGTATGCGGCATCCTCGTCCCGCATCGGCACGGCGACGACGGCGGATGCCGTGTCGTGCGACCCGACGGCGACGAGATCCAGCCGCGACACGGCCCCGATTTCATGGGCCACCACGGGCAGCAGGGACCCGATCCGGGATCCCGGATCGACCAGCCGCGGGAAGATCGCGCGCGGCAGGCCGAGCCGTGCGATGAGCGCATCGTCCCACTCCCCGTGACCGGAACCGTGGCCGTGCCCGGTCCCGGTCGACACGGTCAGCAGCCCGGTCGTCGACGCATTGGTGCGCTCGGCGACGCGCTCCCCGGTCAGCCAGAAGCCGAGCAGGTCGGGGATCAGCAGCATCGTCTCCGCGCCGTCGAGGCCGCCCGACTGCCGTTCGGCGGCCAGCTGGTACAGCGTGTTGAACGGCAGGAACTGCAGCCCGTTGCCGGCGTAGAGCTCGGCGTGCGGCACCAGGGCGTGGGTCGACTCAACTCCTTGAGCGGTGCGCTCGTCCCGGTAGTGGAACGGGTTGCCGAGCATCCGCTGCCCGGAGAGGAGCGCGTAGTCGACGGCCCAGGAGTCGACGGCGGCGCTCCGCAGTCCCGGTTCCTCCCGCACGGCTGAGTGCAGCCCGGCGAGGACGTTGCGGTAGAGGTCGAGGATGTCCCAGTGCAGCCCGTCGATCGTGCGCACCGGCAGGTTCGGGAACCGGGCGACCGGGCGCAGCCTCAGCTCGTTGTGGCCGACGTGCCCGAGCATGACCCGCCCGCTCGACGCGCCGAGGTCGATCGCCGCGACCGTTCCGGCGCTGCTCACCACGGGAACACCCCCGCCGCAGCTCATCGCAGGAAGGCGGCCGCGACGCCGGCGTCGACCGGGATGTGCAGCCCGGTGGTGTGGCTGAGGTCGCTCGTGCAGAGCACGAAGACCGCGTTTGCGACGTTCTCGGGCAGGACCTCGCGCTTGAGCAGGGTGCGCTGCGCGTAGTACTTGCCGAGGTCCTGCTCGTCGACGCCGTAGACCGCGGCGCGCTTGGCTCCCCAGCCGCCGGCGAAGATGCCGGAGCCACGCACGACACCGTCGGGGTTGATGCCGTTGACCTTGACGCCGTACTCACCGAGCTCGGCGGCCAGCAGGCGCACCTGGTGGGCCTGGTCGGCCTTCGTCGCCGAGTACGCGATGTTGTTCGGGCCGGCGAAGACCGAGTTCTTGCTCGAGATGTAGATGATGTCGCCGCCGAGCTTCTGGTCGATCAACACCCGGGCCGCGGCGCGGGAGACGAGGAAGGAACCCTTCGCCATCACGTTGTGCTGCAGGTCCCAGTCGGCGACCGTGGTCTCGAGCAGGGACTTGGAGAGCGACAGGCCGGCGTTGTTCACGACGAGGTCAAGTCCGCCGAAGGCGATCACGGCGTCGTCGACGCCTGCCTGCACCTGGTTCTCGTCGGTGACGTTCGCCTGCACGCCGATCGCGACGTCGGTGCCGCCGATCGCGGCCGCGGCCTCCTGCGCCTTGGCGAGGTCGAGGTCCGCGATCACGACGCAGGCGCCCTCGGCCGCGAGCCGGGTGGCGATCGCCTTGCCGATGCCGCTCGCTGCGCCGGTTACGAGTGCGATGCGTCCGGCGAGCGGCTTGGGCTTCGGCATCCGCTGCAGCTTGGCCTCTTCGAGGGCCCAGTATTCGATGTTGAACTTCTCGGCCTCGTCGATCGGGGCGTAGCTCGAGAGCCCCTCCGCACCGCGCATCACATGGATGGCGTTGATGTAGAACTCGCCGGCGACCCGCGCGGTCTGCTTGTTCGCGCCGTAGCTGAACATGCCGACGCCCGGGATCAGCACGATGAGCGGGTCGGCGCCGCGGATGGCGGGCGAATCTTGGGTCGCGTGCCGGTCGTAGTAGGCCTGGTAGTCGAGGCGGTACTGCTCGTGGAGCTCGTGCAGGCGGGCGAGGGAGTCCTCGACCGAGGCATCCGCCGGGAGGTCGAGCAGGAGCGGCGTCACCTTGGTGCGGAGGAAGTGGTCGGGGCAGCTCGTGCCGAGGGCGGCCAGGCGCGGGTGTTCGGCGTGGGCGAGGAAGTCGAGCACCTCGGGCGCGTCGGTGAAGTGGCCGACCTTGGCGCTGTCGGTGGAGACGAGGCCGCGAAGGGTCGGTGCGAGTGCGGCGGCCTTGGCGCGGCGCTCGGCCGCAGACAGCGCACCGAAGCCCTCGAGCGGGGCTCCGAAGGGTTCGGGCTTGGAGTGTTCGTCGATGTAGGCGGTCGCGGTCTCGATGATCCAGAGCGAGTTAGCCTCGGCCTCCTCGCTCGTGTCGCCCCAGGCGGTGATGCCGTGGCCGCCGAGAATGGCGCCGATCGCGCCGGGGTGGGCGTCCTTGATGGCGGCGATATCGAGTCCGAGCTGGAAGCCGGGGCGGCGCCACGGCACCCAGATCATCCGGTGGCCGAAGATCGAAGCGGTGAGTTCTTCCCCGTCGACGGCCGTCGCGATCGCGATGCCGGCGTCCGGGTGCAGGTGGTCGACGTGGGCCGCGTCGACGAGGCCGTGCATCGCCGTGTCGATCGACGGGACGGCGCCACCCCGCCCGTGCAGGGCGAAGTCGAGGGCGCCGACCATCTCGTCTTCGCGGTCAAGGCCGGGGTAGACATCCACCATCGCGCGCAGGCGGTCGAGCCGGAGCACGGCGAGGCCGGACTCGGTGAGGGTGCCGAGGTCTCCGCCCGAGCCCTTCACCCAGAGCAGCTCGACGGTGGTGCCCGTCACGGGGTCGATCTCAGTGCCCTTGGCGGAGGTGTTGCCGCCGGCGTAGTTCGTGTTCTTGGGATTCGCGCCGAGGCGGTTCGAGCGGGCGATGAGCGCCGCGGCCGTGGGGTTGGTGGTCATGATCTGCTTTCCAGGGGCTGGGAGAGGAGCTAGAGGGCACAGGACGAGCGGGGGGGGCAAGCACGGGCGGTGTGGGTT
>NZ_JASJVI010000164.1:0-3659 GCF_035019865.1 Cryobacterium sp. 10I5 | reverse complement strand
GCGCAGGCCGCAGCACAAACCGGAGCGGCCTGCGCAAACCGGCGCGGCCTCCAGCGGAAACCGGGGGTAGCTTGCGGAAATCGGCGCGGGCGTGGTCGTGGGTCGTGCGCGGTCCGTCCCGCCGTCCCGCCGGACCGCTCGCATCCGCTCAGGCCCGCGCCGGTTTCGGCAGCTCGCGTCTGCCGTTTCGGGCGCGGCCCGCAGCACAAACCGGCGCGGCCCGCAGCACAAACCGGAGCGGCCTGCGCAAACCGGCGCGGCTGGCGGAAACCGGCGCGGGCGCCAGCGGAAACGGGAGCGGCTTGCGCAAACCGGCGCGGCGGCGGATGCTGCGGCACGGGCGAGCGGGCGGGACGCATCCGAATCGGGGTCGTACCGGGGTACTACGCGGTGCGGACGGTAAGCATCCGTTCGACTGATGCGCCCCGGGAGGCGCCCTGCGTATCGTGAATGCGGGGCCGACGTCCACCGACGTCCGGCCCCGCCAACGATGCGAATGAGGAGACGGATGATTCAGGCACAGTCCCTGACCAAACGCTACGGAAGCAAGGTCGCGGTCGACGCGATCGACTTCACGATCCAGCCAGGAACCGTGACGGGCCTGCTCGGCCCGAACGGCGCGGGCAAGACCACGACCATGCGCATGATCGTCGGCCTCGACCGGCCGGACTCCGGTTCGGTCCTCGTCAACGGGCAGCGTTACCAGGACCTCCGCGCCCCGCTCCGCGAGGTCGGCGTGCTGCTCGACGCGAAGGCGATCCACACCGGCCGCTCGGCGCGCAACCACCTGCTCGCGATGGCCGCGACCCACAACATCCCGAAGAGCCGGGTCGACGACGTCATCGAACTCACGGGACTCACCTCCGTCGCCCGCAAGCGCGTCGGCGGATACTCCCTCGGCATGGGACAGCGCCTCGGCATCGCCGCGGCCCTCCTCGGCGACCCGGGCATCCTGATCCTCGACGAACCCGTCAACGGGCTCGACCCCGAGGGCGTGCAGTGGGTGCGCAAGCTCATGCGGCACCTCGCCGGCGAAGGCCGCACCGTGCTGCTCTCCTCCCACCTGATGAGTGAGATGGCGCTCACCGCCGACCACATCATCATGCTCGGCCGTGGCCGGATCATCGCAGACGCCCCCGTCGCCGAGATCATCGGCCAGGCCGGCGGCGCGACCGTCCGCGTGCGCAGCCCGCACGCGACCCGGCTCGCCACCCTGCTCGCGCAGGCCGAGGTCTCCGTCGTGAACCTCGAACAGGACGTGCTCCAGATCACCGGCATCACGGCCGCCGAGATCGGCGACCAGGCCGCGGCCGCCGGCATCGTGCTCCACGAACTCACGAGCCTCACCGCCTCCCTCGAGGACGCCTACATGTCCCTCACCCAGAACGAGGTAGAATACCGCACCGGCGGCACCGGCGACGACGAATTCGACGATTCCGACACGACAGACGCCGCAGCGGATGCCGCGGTGAACGACGATCCGGACCCGCGCGAGACCGAACTGCAGGAGGCAGCACGATGAGCACCCCCACGATCCTGGTTGCCGGCACCCCGGAAACCCTCGCCGACATCGGCACGGAGCACGTGCCCGCGTCGACGCCGACCGGTCCGCACCTCAGCGCGCTCGGCATCATCCGCTCGGAGTGGATCAAGCTCAGCACCGTGCGCTCGACGATCTGGTGCTTCGCGGTGCTGCTCGTCGTGTCGATGGGGCTCGCCGCGATCATGTCGCTCGCGCTCGACCTCACCGGGACCGACATCGCGACGGTGCCCGACACCGACCAGGCCAGGTTCGTGGCGCAGGCCTCGACCTTCGGCGTGTTCTTCGGCCAGCTCATCGTCGCCGTGCTCGGTGTGCTCGCCGTCACCGGCGAGTTCACGACGGGCATGATCCGGTCCACCCTGACCGCGGTGCCGAAGCGCCTCCCGGCGCTCTGGGCCAAGGCGCTCGTGTTGTTCGTCACGACCTTTGTCGTCGGTCTCGTCAGCAGCATCGCCTCCTACGTCGTCACGGTCGCGATCGTGTCCGGGCAGGGCCTGCACGCGAGCCTCTTCGCCCCCGAGGTCATCCTCCCGGTGCTCGGCGGCTCGCTGTACCTCGGCCTCGTCGCGGTCTTCGCCCTCGGCATCGGTACGATCGTGCGGAGCGGGGCCGGCAGCATTGCCGTCACCCTCGGCGTGATCCTGCTGCTCCCGGTCGTGCTCCAGATGATCCCGGCCACGTGGGCGAGCGACGTGCTCCCGTACCTGATCTCCTCCGCGGGTATCAGCATGTTCGGCCTGATGCAGTTCGCCAAGGTGCCCCTCGACTGGTCGGTCGACCTGATCATCGTCCTCGTCTGGGTCGTCCTGAGCCTCGGCACCGCCTCGGTGCTGCTCAAGCGCCGCGACGCGTAACCGAGCGGCCATGAACGGGACCGGGCAGGCAGGGCCGGGCGTCGGCACCGACCGGTGACCGGCATCCGCCCAGTGCGCAGCAAGTAGAGTCCCAATCATGACCTCCACCAGCCCCAGCCCCGCCGCGACCCCCCTCGCGGACGGGGCTGGACTGCGTCTGCCGACTCCTCCCGGGGTCACCCGCCGGTTCTGGGCGCGGCACCCCTGGCTGGTCGATTCCCTCGTCGCGGCCGTCTACCTCGTCCCGACGGCGATCGTGCTCCTGATCGACGCGACCCGGCCGGCAGTCGGCCCCGCGCCGGTCGCCATCGTCTCGGCGCTGCTCCTCACCGGCCTGATCGCGGGAGCATTGCTCTTCCGCAGGCACGCCCCACTGCTTGCCCTCGCCCTCTCGTGCACCGCGCTGCTGCCGTCGTTCCCGAACCACGGCCAGGGCGACACCCTGCCCGTGATGATCGCCCTCTATGCGGTCGCGGTCTATCGCAACGTGCGCAGCGCCTGGATCGGCCTCGCGGTCGCGGTCGGCATCTCCACCCTCGGCGCCTACTTCGGCTCGGGCAACCCCTTCATCTCCTGGCTGAGCGTTGCCTCCCAGGACGCGGTGCTGCTCATCGTGGCGACCGTGATCGGTGTGAGCGTGGGCGACCGGATGCGCTACGTCGCCTCCCTCGTCAGCCTCGCCGCCCAGCTCGCCCACGACCGCGACCGGCAGGCCCAGCTCGCTCGCAGCTCCGAACGCGCCCGGATCGCCCGCGAGCTGCACGACATCGTCGCCCACAGTCTCTCGGTCATGGTCGCGCTCGCCGACGGCGCGGATGCCCTCGCCGTGCGCGACCCCGAACGCTCCCGCGCTGCGATGCGCGAGGTTGCCTCCACCGGCCGCGGCTCGATGGCCGAGATGCGGAGGCTCCTCGGCGTACTCAGCGACGACGACGAGACGGCGGATGCTGCGGCATCCGCCCCCGGGCAGGCGGCGGCCGGGCCCGGCTCCGGCACCACGACGGCTGCCGCAGCGACCGTCGCGACCGCCGCCCCGCTCGCCCCGCAGCCCGGTGCCGACCAGCTCGTCGACCTCGTGGACTCCTTCCGGTCCGCGGGACTCCCGGCCCGGCTCGAGCTGAGCGGGCGCGTGCCCGGCAGCCCGGGCGTGCAGCTCACGATCTACCGGGTGGTGCAGGAATCCCTGACCAACACCCTGCGTTACGCGGCGAAGCCGAGCGTCGTCTCGGTGCGGCTCTCCTCGTCGCCCGGCCGGGTCGAGG
>NZ_JASJVI010000163.1:0-3707 GCF_035019865.1 Cryobacterium sp. 10I5 | reverse complement strand
AAGGGCGGCCCACCCAAGCCCCCCGCCGTTCGCCCGCATTTCCCGGGAGGGACTAGTTCTGCGTCTCCCGTGCCGGCAGCACGATGGGCTGCGCGTTCGACGTCGAGCCGCCTGCCGTCGTGACCCGGCGGCTGCGCGAGCGGCCCTGACCGGGCTGCTTGGGCTCGGGGAGCGACTCGAGCACCGAGTCGAGCAGCTGGTCGGTGACCTGCTTGCTCACGGTGCGGCGCGTGCGGGACGACTTCCGCACCGGGATGTCGAGGATCTCAACGGAACCGGTGTTCGCCTCGATCGGGTCGGGGTTGAAGCCCTGGGCGACGGCCTCCGCGACGGCGTGCGCGATGTCCGCCGTCTCGACGGGGGCGACGGACGCCTCGGCGACGGGCGCTGGGGCGGCCTCGGTCGTGGCCTCGTGTGCCTCGGGCTCTGCGGAGACGGGGGTCGACACGGGGGCATCCGGCACGTGGATGATCGGGATGGACCCGGTCAGGGCGCGTGGGATGGTCCTCGCCGCGATCAGGGCGAGGGCGTGCTTGGCATCCTCGGTGATCCCGTGGGTGCCCGAGGTGGCCTTCGCCTGCTCGGTGGACGGCGCCTGGGAACCGTTGTTGCCGGAGTTGCCGCCGCGGTGGCCGTTGTTGCCACCGTTGCCGTTGCTCCCGTTGCCCCCGTTGTTGTCGTTGCCGTTGCCGGAGTTGCCCGCCTTGCTGCGCGGGCGTCGTTCCTGGGGCGGCTGGGCCGTCTGGCGGTGCTTGGTGACGGGGTCGTGGTGGATGACGACTCCGCGGCCCGCACAGGCCTCGCAGTTCTCGCTGAAGGACTCGAGAAGCCCGAGTCCGAGCTTCTTGCGGGTCATCTGCACCAGACCGAGCGAGGTGACCTCGGCGACCTGGTGCTTGGTGCGGTCGCGGCTCAGGCATTCGAGCAGGCGGCGCAGCACGAGGTCACGGTTGGTCTCGAGGACCATGTCGATGAAGTCGACGACGATGATGCCGCCGATGTCGCGCAGCCGGAGCTGGCGCACGATCTCCTCTGCGGCCTCGAGGTTGTTCTTCGTGACGGTTTCCTCGAGGTTTCCGCCTGACCCGACGAACTTGCCCGTGTTGACGTCGACGACGG
This sequence comes from Cryobacterium sp. 10I5, assembly GCF_035019865.1. Lineage (NCBI taxonomy): Bacteria > Bacillati > Actinomycetota > Actinomycetes > Micrococcales > Microbacteriaceae > Cryobacterium > Cryobacterium sp. 10I5. The sequence continues at coordinate 2,588 of NZ_JASJVI010000163.1, read as the reverse complement.
TCATGGCCTCGGTGCGGTCGATCACGAGGGAACCGCCGGAGGGCAGCCAGACCTTGCGGTCGAGGGCCTTCTCGATCTGCTCGGAGATGCGGTACTCGTCGAAGGCGTCGTTTTCGCCCTCGTAACGCTCGACCCGGTCGACGAGGTCAGGGGCGACCTGGCCGAGGTACGTCTGGATCGTCTCGCGGGCTTCGTCCCCGGAGATGACCATCTTCTGGAAGTCCTCGTTGAAGACGTCGCGCACGATCTTGATCAGCAGGTCGGGCTCACCGTGCAGGAGTGCGGGGGCCTGGACGGTGTCGACGAGCTTCGAGATGGACGCCCACTGCTCGGTGAGCCGGTTGACGTCGAGCGTCAGCTGCTCGTCGGTGGCGCCTTCCGCGGCGGTACGCACGATCACGCCGGTGTTGTCCGGAAGGACCTCCTTGAGGATCTTCTTCAGGCGGGCGCGCTCGGTGTCCGGAAGCTTGCGGCTGATGCCGTTCATCGACCCGTTCGGCACGTAGACGAGGTAGCGACCCGGAAGCGAGACCTGGCTGGTGAGCCGGGCGCCCTTGTGGCCGATCGGGTCCTTCGTGACCTGCACGAGCACCTTGTCGCCCGGCTTGAGCGCGAGCTCGATGCGACGGGCCTGGTTGCTGTTGGCGGCGTGTTCCGCGGCAGCTTCCCAGTCGACCTCACCAGAGTACAGCACGGCGTTACGTCCGCGTCCGATGTCGACGAAGGCGGCTTCCATGCTCGGGAGCACGTTCTGCACCCGGCCGAGATACACATTCCCGATCAGGGATGCGTCCTGGTTCTTGGCGACATAGTGCTCGACGAGCACGCCGTCCTCGAGGACGCCGATCTGGATCTTGTTGTGCTTGGCGCGGACGACCATGACGCGGTCGACCGATTCGCGGCGGGCGAGGAACTCGGCCTCCGTGATGACGGGACGGCGGCGACCGGCGTCGCGGCCGTCGCGGCGGCGCTGCTTCTTCGCCTCGAGGCGGGTCGAGCCCTTGATGCGCTGCGGCTCGGTGATGAGTTCGGGTTCGCGCGGAACGCGGACCCGGACGACGGTGTTGGCGGGGTCGTCCGCACCGGAACGGTTCTCGTCTCCCGGCCGGCGGCGGGCGCGGCGGCGGACGGTCGACGTCTCGTCCGGGTACTCATCGCGGTCGGAGCGGCCGTCGGGACGGTTGTCCGAACGGTTGCGGTCGTGACGGTTGTCCGCGCCGTTGTCCTGGCGGTTGGAGTCCGATCGGTTGCCGTCCTGGCGATTGCCCGAACGGTTGTCCTGACGGTCTCCGTCTGAGCGGTTGCCGTCCTGACGGTCATCGAAGGCACGCGAGTCGTCGCGTCGCCCCCCGGAACGGGCCGGAAGCGGCACGATGTTCGGCGCCTGGAAGAGAAGAGAGGTCGATGGCCTGCGAACCGGCTGTGCGGGTTCGACGGGCGGAGTCGGCTGGTCCACGATGGTGTCCTGTTCGGCTGGGGTCGTCTCGGTGTTCGCCCAGGGTGCGGGCTCCCCCTCGAGGAATGGTGCTGTCGGCGGCTCCACGGTTTCGGTCGCGGCGCTGGGCGCCGGGGCCGGTGCTTCCGCGGGCGCGATCGCCGCGGCGGCTACCCGTCGACGGCGGGATCCGAACAGACCTTTGCGTTTTTTGGTGTTTTCGTTGTCTTCCACCATTACTGGTGCGCTCCTTGACCGTTTTGGGCGACCGCGCCACCCATCCGGCTACTCTCTCGTGCGAGAAAAACGCTTACGCGTCCACCTCGGGAATCCTCTTCGTTCGCAACCGGCTCTTGGCTCTGGCTGCTAATACCTTTGGTCGTGGGACCAATGAATCTGGGCTGTTACGGCCCATTAAGCCTTCTCTGGCTGTGCTCGAGCGCGGCTCAAGCATCCTCGATGATTATCGCATGTATTGTTCAGGATCGAGTGCGAGGCGCATGACATAATCCTGAGGTGCAACACACCGAGCAATCCAAGCGCCCCATCGGGCTCGCCGTCTTCATGGTCATCGGAGGTGCGATCGCCCTCGCCGCCGCCTTCGCACTGACCCTGGACAAGATCGCGATCCTCGAGGATCCGCAGGCGCAGCTCTCCTGCAACTTCAGCGTGCTCGTCGGCTGCAGTACCAACCTCGGCTCCTGGCAGGGTGCGCTGTTCGGTTTCCCGAATCCGCTGATCGGGCTCATCGCCTGGACGGTTGTCATCACCATCGGATCCGCGATCCTCGCGGGCGCCCGGTTCGCCCGCTGGTTCTGGATCGGACTGAACGCCGGCGTGACGCTCGCGCTCGTCTTCGTGATCTGGCTGATGGGGCAGAGCTTCTTCGTGCTCGACGTGCTGTGCCCGTGGTGCATGGTGACCTGGGTCGTCACGATCCCGATGTTCCTGGCCGTGACCCTCTACAACCTCCGGACGGGCACCCTCCCGGTTCCGGCGGGGGTTCGGCGCTTCGCCGCCGGCGCATCGTCGTGGATCGTCGTGATCACGATCGGGTGCTACCTCGTCGCCGCCACGGTCGCCCAGCTCAAGATGGACTTCCTGCACCGTCTCTAGATCTGACCCGGCACCCGCCCCACCCGCGGCATCCGTT
>NZ_JASJVI010000162.1:0-3711 GCF_035019865.1 Cryobacterium sp. 10I5 | reverse complement strand
GTTCCGCCGTTCCGCGCCAGGCATGCCTGGCGCGAAGCGGCGCACCTGGCGCGCGAGCGGAAGCATCCGCTCGGGGTCAGGCGGATGTCGGTGGTGCGGCGGGCGCTCCTGGTGCGGCGGAGGACCCGGCGGCCTGCCGCCGGGAGGCGACGCCCGCAGCCCCGGTCGCGACGCCGATCGTGATCAGGGCACCCAGGATCAGCGCGGCCGCTTCGCCCGGTGCCAGCAGGTTCAGCTGGGTTCCGATCGTCGCCGCCGCAACCGGCACGCCGAGCTGGGCGGCCGCGAGCAGGCCGTAGCGCAGCGGAAGGCCGAGCAGCCGGGCCGAGGCATGGGCCAGGACGGCGCCGAGACCGAGGGCAACGCCGAGCAGGATCATTCCGGGCCGCGTCACGAGGTCGAGCACGTTGAGCGAAGCACCGAGCCACACGTAGAACAGCGGTCCGAGGAACCCGTCGGCGATCGCGAACAGCTGCCGGGCAAGGCGCCTCGGCTCCCCGACCATCGCGACGGCGAGCCCGAAGGAGAACCCTGCGAGCATGATCGAGACGTGGCTCACGACCGCGAGGGCTGCGAACGCGAACAGGATCGTCAGCTGCACCCGCAGTTCGAGGGCGAACTTGCGGTCCTCGGACACCCGGTGCAGCCGAAGCCGGGAGCCGTTCTTTTCGAAACGCGAGAGCGCGAGATACAGCAGCAGCGCTGAGACCGCGACCGCGACGGCCCCGAGCGCGGCCCGGCCCGCGTTGGCCGGGTCGATCACGATCGGCAGGGCGACGATCGCGGCGACGTCGGCGATCGCGACCTGCGCGGTCACCTGCAGCACCGACGGCCCGGACAGTTTCAGCGAGTCGATCACCGGCAGCACGAGCGCCGCAGACGACGAGGCGAGCAGCACCGCGTACAGCGGCGCGTGGCCGGTGCCGAACAGCACCGCCGTCGCCACGCCGAGCACGATCGCGATGACGGCAGCGAGACCGGCCCTTGCCGTTCCCTTTCCGAGCGCCGAGCGGATGCCGGCATCACGCACCGGCACGTGGGTGCCGGCCACGAACATGATCAGTGCGAACCCGACGTCAGCGAGCAGGGTCAGGGTCGGATCGCTCGAGTCGACGAGGCCGAGCCCGGTGTGGCCGACAAGGATTCCGGCCAGGAGCTCCCCGAGCATGACCGGAACCCGCCAGCGCCGCGGGGTCGCCAGCAGGGGACCGAGCAGGCCGACGAGGGAGATGATCGCAAGGGTCTGGAACGTCATCGGAGTGTCCGGACGGTCGACCGGCAGTGCACCATGACGCGGTTAGAGCGTCAGGTCCGCCAGCTGCACCGGGATGTCGGTGTTCTCGTTCGTGAGATACGTGGCGCAGACCCGGTGGTACCCGTCCGCGATGTGCAGCGGAACGGCCGCGGGCAGGTTGCCGCGCACGAGCAGGATCGGCGCGAGCCGACCACCCTCACGGATCAGCTTGAGGTATCTGGCGACATGCGGGTTCTCGGCTGTGAGCAACTGCAGGCCGGCGGCGCGCAGGATGTCCTTGGCCTTGTGGAAGGTGATGGGCGCCGCCTCGAGGGCGAGCGACGTCGCCTCGACGGCGTGCTCGTTCACGACCAGCCGCAGGTAATCCGCCGCCTTCGGGTAGTTCTCCGGGATCGGCTCCTCGAGCCACTTGACCTTCTTGGGCATCCTGACCTCCACGCCATGAACTCGGGACAGCTGTAACCGCCACGCGAAAATACACACTGCAGGAATGACGACACTGGTGGGCCCCGTCGGGCTCGAACCGACGACCCAAGGATTAAAAGTCCTTTGCTCTACCAACTGAGCTAGAGGCCCGCGGTAAATAATCTACCGTGGATTCGGGCGAGGTTTTTCTGGGTACCGTGGGGAGGGGTCCTAGCGCGGACGGAATCGCCCCGCGAGACACGCACGAGACCCGAACAACACCCGCAGGAGATACGGAGGATTCGATTGGCAGAGGACTTCCACAAGCCCACCCAGTTCTCGGGCAGCAAGTTCGAATCCTTTGAGGGCGGACAGGACCCGGCGAATATCAGTCGGGTCGCGCACGAGACCGCGCACGCGCTGCTCGCCCGGGTGCGTAATGACCCAGACCCCGCGGTCGTCGAGCGGCTCGTCGCCTACACCGACGAACACGGCATCGACGCGGTCGCCGAGCTGTGGTCGCGCGCAACGCCGCGCAGCCTGCCCGGTGCGCTCTGGCGGATCTACCTCGTCCGACTGCTCATCCGCCAGGACCCCGAGGGCACTGCGTTCCTCTACCAGCGCGGCACCGAGGTCACCGTGGCCATCGACCCCGTCATCGCCGGAGCCGCCGCGCCGACCGGCCCCGCCGAGATCATCGCCCTCGCCGACCAGATCCTCCGCGGAATCTTCACGGGCGACTTCGCCGTAGCGCTCGATCGTGCTGCGGCGTTCTGCCGGGTCATCGCAAGCGGATGCGCGAGTGTCGCCGACGACCTCGACGCGACTGAAGTCGGCGCATCCGGGGTGTCTCGCGCCACAGAACTGACCACCCGCGCCCTGCGGTTCTCGACGACGGCCCAGGAGTTCGGCTCGTGCGCCCGCTTGTGGCGCAGCGATTCGCTCGACTAGGAATAAACACCCGTCTTCGTCGTTTACACTGAATGCTGGTCGGGCCGCAGTAACCCCGGGCTCCAATATTCGCCGCTCTGAGCGGCCTCGCGCCGAGAGGCGTTCTGCGGCCCGGCCTTCAGCCTTTTCTGACCAATCCATTTCGCGTTCGGTGCCGAACACTAGTCATGGAACGGGATAAGACCTGACATGCTGGTTCTCATGACTGCTGACTTCGCCGCTGACACCGAGTCGACAGCGCCTCCCTCAAAAGAGGAGCTGCTTACCCGGGTTGCCACCGGAGACCAGGCGGCCTTCGGGGAACTGTACGACCAGATGGCCCCTCGGGTGCTCGGTCTGGTCAAACGCCTGCTCGTCGACCACGCCCAGTCGGAAGAAGTGACCCAGGAGATCTTCCTGGAGATCTGGCAATCGGCGACGCGGTACGAGCCGGCACGTGGCGGGGCTTCCACCTGGATCATGACCATGGCGCACCGACGTGCGGTCGACCGGATCAGGTCGTCGCAGGCCGGCCGTGACCGGGACACGAAGATCGGCATCCGCGACCTCGCGGTCGCCTATGACGACGTGTCCGAGACCGTAGAAACACGAATCGAGCACGAAAGGGTGGAGAAGGCGATGTCCAGACTGACCGAACTGCAGCGCCAGGCGATCAGTCTTGCCTACTACGGGGGCTTCAGCCAGAGCGAAGTCGCCGCCCAACTGCATATCCCGCTCGGGACCGTGAAAACGAGACTCAGGGACGGGCTCATCCGCCTTCGCGACGAACTGGGCGTGGCCTCATGACCGGCACAGAGAACACCGGAACGGGCACCCCGGAGCGCAACCCCGGCGAACTGTCCGGCGCATACGCCCTCAACGCCCTCGAGGCCAGGGAGCGCGCCGCCTTCGAGGCTCACCTCGAGTCCTCGGAAGAGGCCCGCATCGAGGCCGCAGAACTGAGCGACACCGCGGTGGCCCTCGGCCTCGCAACCGCCCCCGTTCAGCCCTCAGCCGCCCTCAAGGCCTCGCTGATGGCCAAACTCTCCTCGACCCCGCAGCTCGCTCCCCTCGCCGGTCCGGCGAGCACACCGGCAACGGATGCCGCCCCCGCGTCCCCC
>NZ_JASJVI010000161.1:0-3765 GCF_035019865.1 Cryobacterium sp. 10I5 | reverse complement strand
TTCCGGCAGCGGGCCGCCGAAACCGGCGCGACGGTGACCGCGGCAGCCGGGCAGGAACCTCGCTAGCGCACGCCGCCCATAAGGCGGAGTACGGGCCGGGCGAAGACCGCGAGGCCGATACCGAACAGGATCGCGACGCCGCCGATCACACTGAAGTAGAGCGTCTCGGGGACCTCGGTGTACCACTGGGCGAGCCAGCCGGAGACGGCCGTGCCGAGTGCGATCGACAGGAAGAACAGGGCGACCATCTGGGTGCGGAACGGCGCGGGCGCGAGCTTCGTGGTGAGCGCGAGGCCGACCGGCCCGATCAGGAGCTCGGCGACCGTGAGCACGAAGAGGATGCCGATCATCGCGAGCATCGGCGTGGAGTTGGCCCCGCCGCCCACGAACGGCAGGAAGCCGAGGAAGGCGACGCCCATCACCGCGGTGCCGAGCGCGAACTTGACCGGAGTCGATGGCTGGCGGCTGCCCCAGCGGGTCCAGAGGGCGGCGAAGACGCCGGAGAGCAGGATGATGAACACCGGGTTGAAGGACTGGATCCACGACACCGGGATCTCCCAGCCGAACAGGTGCCGGTCGAGACGCTCGTCCGTGTAGATCGTGACGACGGTGAACTGCTGCTGGGAGAGCGACCAGAACACGGCGCTCGCAAGGAAGAGCGGGATGAAGGCGTAGACCCGCTTGCGTTCGACGATGCTGATCTGGCGGTTGCGCAGGATGACGACGAAGTAGCTGATGGTCGCGATGATCGTCAGGGCGATCACGAGGGTGACGAGGCCGTCCGCCGTGATCACGCCGACAAGCACGAGCACGACGACGAGCACCACCGCGGCGACCGCACCGACGAGGTAGGGGGTCCAGCGCGAGCACGGGAGCGGGTTCGGCACCTGGTGCACGATCTCGGGAAGGCTTCTGCGTCCGAAGGAGTACTGGGTGAGCCCGATCGCCATGCCGACGGCCGCGAGGCCGAAGCCGAAGTGGAAGCCGGCCGTGGTCTGCAGAAGCCCGGTCAGGATCGGGCCGAAGAACGCGCCGAGGTTGATCCCGAGGTAGAAGAGGGAGAAGCCGGCGTCGAGGCGGGGGTCGTCCCTTGTGTACAGCGAACCGACGACGCTCGTCGCGTTGGCCTTCAGGCCGCCGCTGCCGACCGCGATCAGGAGCAGGCCGGCGGTCACACCTGCGATGCCGGGCACGAGGGCGAGGGCGACGTGCCCGAGCATGATCACGATGGCGCTGTAGAACAGCACCTTCTCGCTACCGAGCACCCGGTCGGCGATCCAGGCGCCCAGGATCGTCGAGAGATAGACCCCTCCGCCGTAGGCGCCGACGATGCCCGCGGCCGTCGCCTGCTCGATCCCCAGGCCGCCCTCGGCGGCGGAGTAGTACAAGTACAGGAGCAGGATGCCCTGCATCCCGTAGAAGGAGAACCGCTCCCACATTTCCACGCCGAAGATATTAGCGAGGGCCCGTGGCTGCCCGAAGAAGCTGCGGTCTTTGTGGACGGGGACGGGTTTTTCGACCGTGGTCATCTATCGACTCTATCCGCTGCCCCCCGGTTCAGGGGCATCGGCAACTCTCCCGGCGCCCCGCCGCGGCACGATACGATCGTGGTCACAGGGCGACTGGGCACCTGACGAACGGGCACGAGACGAGCGGGGGGCGAATGGACACGCACGACCTCGTCGGGCTCATCAGCGAGGTCCTGACCCTCGTCGGCTTCGTCGTCGGCGCCGTCCTGTATGTCCTCGGGCTCGCCATCCGCGGAGTCAAGGGCGGGTGGGTCGCGACGGATGGCGTGATCGCCTCCTCGGGATCGCACACGGTCATCCGCTGGTTCGACCGCTCAGGGGACGTGCACGAAAGAGCCGCGAACACGCACGAGAGCCACCGGCTCGCCCCCGGCGACGACGTGCCGGTCTGGTACCACTCCCGTGACGCATCCCGCGGGGTGACGCACGCCCCGGAATCGGAGGGCAAGGCCCTGCGCCTGACCGGGTTGATCCTGCTCGGCACCGGGCTCGTTTCGGCGGTCCTCGGCGTCGTGTTGATGTTCATCTGAGCCGGTCCGTTCCGGTCCGCACTGCTCCGCGTCTGTCCGCGCTGGTCCGCGCACGTCCGCGCCGATGCATACGGGCATGGCCTGTCTCCGCCTTCTGTTTTGCGCCCGGCGGCACTTGCCCGGCTCGCCGGTCGGGGGAACACTGAAGGCGTTCAGGCACTATCCGTGCACTGAGTTCAACATCGTTCAGAGAGGAACGTCATGACCAAGATCCTCATTCTCACCGGCGACGCCGCCGAGACCCTCGAGGTGTTCTACCCCTACCAGCGGCTGCTCGAGGAGGGCTTCGAGGTGCATATCGGCGCGCCGGAGAAGAGGAAGCTCCAGTTCGTCGTGCACGACTTCGTCGACGGGTTCGACACCTATACCGAGAAGCTCGGCCACACCTGGGACGCCGACGTGGCGTTCAAGGACGTCGACCCGGCCGACTACGCGGCGATCGTCGTCCCCGGCGGGCGAGCCCCGGAGTACATCCGCAACGACGAAGACGCGAAGCGGATCGTGCGGCATTTCTTCGAGCGGAACGCTCCCGTGGCCGCGCTCTGCCACGGTCCGATGCTGCTCGCCGCCGCCGGGGTGCTCCACGGCCGCACGAGTTCCGCGTACCCGGCCCTGCAGATCGACGTCGAACTCGGCGGAGGCGTGTTCGAGAACGGCGCGGGCGTCGTCGACGGCAACCTCGTCTCCGGCAGGGCGTGGCCGGACCACCCCAGCTGGATGCGCGAATTCATGAAACTGCTCGCGGCATCCGGTGTCACCCCGGCGGAACCCGCCCTCACGTCGACCCGCTGAGCCCGGTCAGTCTGCGCGGGCCCGGTCAGTCTGCGGGGGCGGGGTCCGCGGCGGGGGCGAGGTGCTCGGCGAAGAATGCCTCGATCCGGGTCCAGGCGTCGGCGGCGGCCTCCGGGTCGGGGCCGGCGCCGAGGATACGCTGCGTGAGGAAGCGCACGGCGGCGGGTCCCGTGTCAGCATCGTTGAGGAAGGAGTGCCCGGCCGTCGGGTATTCCTTGACGTCGTGCGGCACGCCGGCAGTCTCGAGCGCGCCCTCGAGCCGGGCGGCCGCGCCGACGAGCGAGCGGTCCCTGCCGCCGTAGCTGCCCACGATCGGGCAGGCGCCCTCGAGTGCGGCCTCGAGGTCCTTCGGCAACCGGCCGTAGTTGACGGATGCCGCGGCGAACCCGCGCGTCGCGGCCGCGAGCGCGAAGCCGCCCCCCATGCAGAAGCCGAGCACACCCACCTCACGGGTGCAGTCCGGCCGGGCGATCAGCGCCTGTCGCGCGTTCTCGATGTCGATGAAGGCGCGCCCCTCGCCGGCGGTCAGTGCGCGGAAGGTCGCGACGAGGCATTTGCGGGCGCCGCCCTCCGTGAAGAGGTCGGGCATGAGTGCGAGGTAGCCGGCCGCTGCGAGCCTCTCGACCTGGCGGCGCATCACGTCGCTGATGCCGAAGGCCTCGTGCACGAGCACCACACCGGGCCAGGGACCGGATCCGGCAGGCACCCCGAGCACCGCGCGGAGTCCGGCGCTTCCGCCGTTCGCGGCCGGAAGTTCGAGGTCGATCAGCAGCGGTGCGGGGTTCTCGGTCATGGAGCCTCCTGGCCTGGGCGTGCTCGGGTTGGACGAACCATATCGCAATGGCTGCGGCGTTCGAGTCCGCGAGAGTACGAAAATGGCCCCTCCGGACGACGTGAAGGGGCCATTTTCGTAC
>NZ_JASJVI010000160.1:0-3766 GCF_035019865.1 Cryobacterium sp. 10I5 | reverse complement strand
TCCGTGAGGTGTCGCATATCGACCTTCCGCCTGCTCGGGAACATCGATGTGCGACACCTCACGGGGTGCGGGCGGGGGCCGGGCGCGCGCGACTAGTGCGGCGCGGACTCGACGCGGTTGCGGCCGGCCCGTTTGGCCGCGTAGAGGGCCGTGTCGGCCCGGGCGAGCCAGTGCGCCGTGCGTTCGCCGGTGTTCCGCACGGCCAGGCCGATGCTCACCGTGCAGGCCAGCCCGAGTGCGAAATCGTCCCAGTCGAAACTGCTCACCGCGACGAGGAGGCGTTCGCAGGCCTTCGCGGCGTCGGCCGGTGTCGCGTCGCCGAAGACCAGCAGGAACTCCTCGCCGCCGAGCCGCACCGCCAGGTCGCTGTCCCGGATGGCATCCGAAAGGATCGTCCCCATCGCCGCCAACACCCGGTCACCCACGGCGTGCCCGTGCGCGTCGTTGACCCGTTTGAAGTGGTCGAGGTCGACCATCGCCGCACAGAGCGGCTGCGCACGGTCTTTCGCCCGGCGCATCAGCGCGGGCAACTGCCGGTCGAGGGCACGCCGGTTCGGCAGCAGGGTGAGCGGGTCGGTGTGGGCCTGCTGGTCGAGCTTGTTCGCACGGATGCGCAGCACCTGTGCCTCGAGCTGCGACCGCTCGGTCTCGTGGCGGGCGTGTTCGATCTCGAGGGTGTTGATCAGCATCCGGGACTGCAGCCCGGCCGTCTGCCGGGTGAGGCGGAGCGTCAGCTCGTGCAGCTTTTCGGCGTGCGCGAGTGCCCGCTCGAATTCACCGCTCTCCTTGCACATTTCCACGAGGCCCCGATGCAGCCGGGTGAGCCTCGCCGGGTCCTCCTCGACCGAGCTGTCGGCCAGCTGGGCGAGCATCATCAGGATCGCCTCGTCGACGCGGCCCTCGAAGCGCGTGATCTCGGCCAGCTGGGTCTTGTTGTCGAGTTCCAGGTTTCGGAAGCCATTGGCCGTGGCGAGGCTCTGGGAGAGGCCGATCTGTTCGCGCGCCTCGGCATACCGGCCCAGCTCGATCAGGATGCTGCCGAGGTTCGTGCGCGCGATCGTCTCCCAGAAGCTGTGTCCCTGGCTGTGGGCGAACGCCGCGGCCTGCTGCACGTTGTCAAGGGCCTCGCCGAGCGCATCCGTCGCCTCGAGGCCGAGGGCGGCCTGGGTGCGCGCGAATTCGAGGCAGGTGTCGCCGAGGTTGTTGAGCCCGGCGAACTGTGCCTCATCGTCCTCGAGCAGCCGGGACAGGTCGAGCGCCTGCCGACCCAGCTCGAGGGCCCGCAGCGAGTCCCCGGTTCCCACATGCACCATCGACGAGCGGCTGAGCGCCCAGAACTCGGCGAGCGGGCTGCCGCTCGCCCGGGAGGAGGCGAGGGCCCCGAGCACGTGCCGCAGCGCGGGCTCGTTCAGGCCCGTCTCGTGGAAGGCGAGCGCGAGGGTGCAGTGCATCTGGGATTGCCGCAAGAGCTCGCCCGCGCGGGTCAGGTATTCGAGCGCGAGCAGCCCGTTCTGAACGGCTGCCTCCACTTCGCCGAGCCGCAACCGGTGCAGCGACAAGAGCTCGCGGGCCCGACCCTGCTCGGCGGCCGTGATGTCCGCGGTCGCAAGCACCTGTTCGGCCTCGGAGGCGCCTTCGAGATGCCGGCCGTCGGCGCGCGACCGTTCGCACAAGTTCAGTAGCTCGGCGACCGTGGACGTGGCGGGTGGCGGCATGGCGTCGCGAATGGGCGCTGCCGAAACCGCACGCACACCTGGTGCTGCCGCCTTCGAGTCCACCTTCAGCCCCCCGACTGTCTGTCACTGATTCGAACCTAACACCGCAGAAGACCCGATTGGGCCGGAAAAAAGGCCCCCGAAGGGGTTGACTTTTCACGGCGGCGCGAAGCCGTCGAGCGCCGCAATGCCCCGGCCCGCCGCGTCGAACAGCGTCAGGTTGTCGTAGGCGTTGCCGATGTCCTTGCTGATGCCCACCCCGGCGAGCCAGGCCGGCTCCCAATCCAGGAATCCGGCACCGTGTCCGCCCGGAACGGAGAGGAGCACCGCGCGCAACGCCTGGAAGTAGGCACGCTGGCCGGCCTCGGTGGGCGGGTACAGCGCCGCCTCCGGCAGTTGGGCCGCAGTCGACACGATGTTCGCCGTTCCGTCCGCGTTGGCGAGGGTCCAGGGGTATGACGTCTCGGCGATCACGATGTCCTTCTCGTAGCGCCAGGCGAGAGAGTTCAACAGGTTCTGCAGTTCGGGAAGCGAACCATGCCAGAACGGATAGAACGTCACGCCGATCAGGTCGAACGGGATCCCGGCCCCGACCAGGTGGTCGAAGAAGCGGGTGGACAGCTCGACGTTGACCCCGGTGTCGACATGGATCATCACGGCAGGCGGATGCTGCAGCGCGGTGCTGTGCGCACCCCGCTCGGCCGCCCGCAGCAACTCGTCGAAGTGCGTCCAGTCGTCCCCGGCTGTTCCGGCCAGCCAGCCGGTCGGCCACAGCATTCCGTTCGTGATCTCGTTGCCGAGCTGCACGATATCCGCCGGAGTGCCCTGGGCCTCGAATGCCGTGAGCACGTCCCGGGTGTAGTCCTCGACGGTCGCCGCGAGCTGATCGGGGCCGAGGGACTGCCACGCGGCGGGGGTCTGTTGGTTCGTGCGATCCGCCCAGGTGTCCGAGTAGTGCAGGTCGAGCACGATGTGCAGGCCGGCAGCCGCGGCGCGCCGGGCCAGAGTCAGGGCCGCGGCGAGGTCGCTCGTGCCAGGGGCCGGGTCCACCCAGACCCGCACCCGCAAGTAGGTGGCGCCATGGTTCGCCAGGATCTGCTCCACCGGGAGCACCTGCCCGGCGTCGGACAGCCGCGTACCGGCCGCTTCGGTCTGCAGGGCGAAGGAGACGTCTGCCCCGCGGATCCGGAGCGAACCGGGCGACACTCGACTCGCCGCCGCCACGAACATCCCGGTGCCGACGATCGCCGACACGGTGAGCACGGCGGTCCCGGCCAGGATCGCCCGGCGCCGGGTCCACACGGGCGGCCAGGCCGTCACGGGCTCGACGGGTCGCGCGACAGCAGCACAGCGGCCTGGCCGCGCCGTTCGAATCCGAGTTTGGCCAGCACGATCGAGACGTAGTTCCGCACGGTCTTCTCGGCGAGGAACAGGTCCTGTGCGATCTGGCGGTTCGACATCCCCTGGGCGATGCGGGTGACGATCCTCCGTTCCTGCTCCGAGAGCACCGCGAGCTTCGGGTCGATGCCGGCTGCGCGGTGCATCCGCTCGGATTCGCGTTCCCGGAGGGCCGTGCTGAAGAAGATCTCCCCAGCGGCAACACGCCGCACCGTGTCGACGAGTTCGTCGCTGCCGATGCGCTTGGAGAGGTAGCCGGCGGCACCGCCCTGGATTGCCGCGAACAGCGAATTCTCGTCGGAGTCGTGGGTGAGGATCACGCAGCGGATGCCGGGGTCGGCCGAACGGATGCGGCGGCACGCGTTCGCACCGGTCCCATCGCCGAACCGACTTTCCAGGATGACCAGGTCCGGGCGCAGGGCGTGGATGGGCCCGAGCGCGTCGAGCACAGAGCCGGATTCGCCGACGATGCGGATCCCGGCCTGGGAGAGCAGGTGGCGAACGCCGTCCCGCATGATTTCCTGGTCGTCGAGAAGGAACACGGTTGGTTCACTGCGCAGGTCTGGGCCGGTGGGTTCGGCACGGATATGCGCAGGCAGGTCGGATTCCGCTACCACTCGGGTCCTCTCGATCGCTTCGCTTCGGGTCGGGGC
>NZ_JASJVI010000159.1:0-3820 GCF_035019865.1 Cryobacterium sp. 10I5 | reverse complement strand
GACTTCGCAGGGGTCGTGGTCGATGACGTGGGGGGCGTCTGCGCATAGACGTAGACGCCGTGGTTGCCGATCGCGCCGGCCTGGGCGGGCGACTGTGCATCGCCGTCGATCGTGAGCGTCGTGGTCAGGCGCAGTCCGGGCGGGCTCCCGGCAGGAGTCGTTTCCCCAGTTGCGGGCGGGGTGTGCGTGACGTCGAGTCCGACCACGGCGTCCGTCGCCACGGAGACGGTCGCACCCTTCTTCGTGCCGACGAGAGCGATCCCGAGCCGGCGCGCCTCGCCGAGGTGGGCCCAGAGCAGGGAACTTTCGAAGTCGTCGAGGTAGAGCCAGTCGGCCTCCTGGTTCGTGTACACCCCGCGCACCGCGCGGTTCAGCGCCCAGAGCTCGCTGAGCCAGCGCTTGTGCTCGGGGTCGAGGGAGAGCCGGTTCACGTGGAAGGACAGCTGGTTCCAGGTCACGTTGCCGCGCACCCAGTTGCCACGCGCGTTCAGGACGACCGGGCGCACGCCGAGCCTGAGCGCGCCGTGGCCGCCGCGGAGACTCGTGACCGTCTGCGCGGTGGGCCCGCGCCAGCGTTCGTCGGTGCGCGGGGTCAGCTCGCGCAGCTCGAACTGGAGTCCCATCGCGGTCGGGGTGGCCGTCGAGCCGGTCGCGGCGCTCCCCGCGGATCCCGCGGGCGGTCCCGCGGGAGGCTCAGAGCGCATCCGCCAGCCCGGAGCCGGTGCGGGGGGCCCGGTCTGCGACATTCCCCCATGCTCTCACGCTGCCGCAGCTCAGGGCAGCGGGTGCACCCCGGCCGCATCGAGGATCCACGCGTTGTCGAAGGCGATTTCCCGCCAGCGGGCGTAGCGGCCGGACACCCCGCCGTGGCCGGCGGACATCTCGGTCTTGAGCAGGACATCCGCCCCGACCTCGCGCAGGTGTGCGACCCACTTCGCCGGTTCGTCGTAGAGCACGCGGGTGTCGTTGAGGCTCGTCACGGCAAGGATGCGCGGGTAGACCGTGTCGCGAACGTTCTCGACCGGTGAGTAGGACTTGATGTACGCGTAGACCTCAGGGTCGTGCAACGGGTCTCCCCACTCGTCCCACTCGATGACCGTGAGCGGCAGCGAGGGGTCGAGGATCGAGGTGAGCGGGTCGACGAACGGTACGCCGGCGAGGATGCCGGAGAACAGCTCGGGGGCGAGGTTCGCGACGGCGCCCATCAGCAGGCCGCCGGCGCTGCGGCCTTCGGCGACGAGCCGGTCGGGCGCGGTCATGCCGGTGTCGATCAGATGCCTGGCGCAGTCGATGAAGTCGGTGAAGCTGTTGCGCTTTTCGAGTTCCTTGCCGTGCTCGTACCAGAGTCGGCCGAGCTCGCCGCCACCGCGCACGTGCGCGATCGCGTAGACCAGTCCGCGGTCGAGCAGGCTGAGCCGGGAGATGCTGAAAGTCGGGTCGATGCTGATCTCGTAGGACCCATAGCCGTAGAGCAGTGTCGGCGCGGGTTCGCCGGGGGTCGCCAGGTCGCTCCGGTACACGAGCGAGATCGGCACGCGGGTGCCGTCAGCGGCCGTCGCCCACTCGCGGCGCTGCTCGTACCGTGCCGGGTCGTACGCGCCGCGCACGGTCTGCTGCTTGAGCAGGCGGCGCTCGCCCGTCGCGACGACGAGGTCGTACACCGTCGACGGGGTGACGAAGCTCGTGTAGCCGAACCGGATCGTCGGTTGCTCCCACTCGGGGTTCGCCCCGGTGCCCGCGGTGAAGAGCGGTTCGTCGAAGGCGAGCTCGGTGAACGCGAGGGGGCCGGCGGCGCCGGCGGGGGCGTCGGTACCCGCCGTGGCAGCGGATGCCTCGGCCTCCGTCCCGAGGGACGCGATTGCGATCTGGGTCAACCCGTCGCGTCGGTACTCGGCGATGACGAAGTCGCGAAATGCGTCGACGCCCTCGAGGCGGACGGATTCGTCGTGCGGCAGCAGCATCCGCCGGGGGCCGTTCGGGTCTGCCGCTGCGACGTCGACGAGTTCGAAGTTGACGGCGTGGTCGTTGTGCACGATGAGGAGCCGGTCCTCCCCGGCGAGGACGGCGTGCTCCACGTCGTACTCGACGCCGTCGCGGCGCGCCCAGACGATCGCGAAGTCGCCGGTGGGATCGCCCGTGTCGAGCAGCCGCGTCTCGGTCGTCACGCTCGAGCCGGCTTCGATCAGGAGGTATTTGCGACTGCGGGTGAGCCCGATGCCGACCCAGAACCGGTCGTCGGGTTCGTGGAAGACCTGCGCGTCGC
Source organism: Cryobacterium sp. 10I5 (assembly GCF_035019865.1). NCBI lineage: Bacteria > Bacillati > Actinomycetota > Actinomycetes > Micrococcales > Microbacteriaceae > Cryobacterium > Cryobacterium sp. 10I5. Next base: position 1,557 of record NZ_JASJVI010000159.1, on the reverse strand, counting down.
TCGCAGGGTCTGTGCCGACCTCGTGCCGCCAGACCGTGTCGGGGCGCCAGGCGTCGTCGACGGTCGTGTAGAAGAGGTAGCGGCCGCTCGGTTCGAACAGGGCGTCTTCGCCGGTCTCGGTGATCTCGTCGGCGAAATTCTCGCCCGTCGTGAGGTCGCGCACCCGGATCGTGTACCGCTCGTCGCCCTCGGTGTCGACGGCGTAGAGCAGCCGGGTGGCGTCCGCGCTCACGTCGAAGCTGCCGAGTGCGTAGAAGTCGTGCCCGGCCGCTTCGGCGTTGTCGTCGAGGAGCACCTGCTCACCGGGCAGGCCTGCCCGGTCGACGAGGGATGCTGCGGCGGGCGTTTCCTCGGCGCCGGGCGTCCCAGCCTCGGCTTCGGGGTTCAGGACCGGCGGCGCCCAGTCGTCCGGGCCCGAGATCGGTGCCCGGCAGTGGATGCCGTATTCCTGACCCTCGACCGTGCGGGTGTAGTACCACCACTGGCCTTCCCGTACGGGCACGCTGAGGTCGGTCTCGCGGGTACGGGCCTTGATCTCGCTGAAAAGCTGTTCCCGAAGCGGAGCGAGCGCCCTGGTGCGGGCATCCGTGTAGACGTTTTCGGCCTCGAGGTGGGCGAGGACCTCCGGGCTTTCCTTGTCGCGCAGCCACTCGTAGTCGTCGACGAAGAGGTCGTTGTGGTGCAGGCGTTCGACGGGCTTCTTCGCGGCTAGGGGAGGTCCGAGGGGAGCAGTAGTCATGGTCTTCAGCGTAGCGAGGCCGGACCTGAGGGAGAATTGGGGGAGTACCGAAGCCGGCTATCGCGGCTTCACGGAAGGAAACAGCACATGGAGCAGGGCCTCACCAACGCCGCGAGCATGACGAAGAGCAGCACGAGCAGCAGCACGGATGGTGATGCCGGGCACGTTCTCCTCGGCCGCGTTTTCGATGCCGTCCTCTTCGACATGGACGGCACCCTCGTCGACTCGACGAAGGCCGTGGACCGGGCCTGGCGGCGCTGGGGAGCCGAAGCGGGCCTCGGCCCCTCCTTCAACGGAGCCGAACACGGCGTGCCCGCCCGGCAGATGGTGGCCAGGCTCGTCCCCGCGGACAAGATCGAGTGGTCGATCGCCCGGGTGCTCGAACTCGAACTCGACGACCTCGACGGCATCGAGATCCTGCCAGGGGCGGCGGAACTCATGCAGAGCATTCCGGAGGGCCGCCGCGCCATCGTGACCTCGTGCGCCCGCTCGTTGTGCCTCGGCCGGCTCGGTTCGGCCGGCTTCCCCGTTCCCGCGACCGTCGTGACGATCGACGACACCCCGCGCGGCAAGCCGTTCCCGGAGCCGTTCCTCAAGGCGGCAGAGTTGCTCGGCGCCGACCCGCGCCGCTGCGTCGTCGTCGAAGACGCCCCCGCCGGGCTCGAAGCCGGCCGGGCGGCCGGATGCCTGACGATCGGTGTCGCCGGAACGCACACCATGGACCAGCTCGACGCCGACCTCGTCGTGCCGAGCCTCGACCGCCTGCGGATCAGCGTCCGCGACAACGGCATCGTCTTCGAGCTCCTCCCCGAGTAGCC
>NZ_JASJVI010000158.1:0-3875 GCF_035019865.1 Cryobacterium sp. 10I5 | reverse complement strand
CGTTCCATTAACCGGCTCTCGTTGTCAGGTCAAGGGGATTGGGGGTTTTGGTGTCACCGTCGGACTTGGCGGAGGTGGCTGGTGAGGGCTGCCGCGGTGGTGGCGTGTCTGGCTGCTTCGCCGTCCCAGCCGCGTTGTTCGGCATCGGTTTTGAGGGCTTGGATGTCGTGGAGTTGCTCGGTGAGAGCGTCGGTGAACTCTGGGCCGGTCGTGAAGTTGGCGCAGTTCTCGCAGATGTTCGCATAGGAACAGGCGCCGGCGCTTTCGTGCCGGGAGCAATATCCGTGGGCGACACGGGTTTTGATCATCTCGCTGTTGAGCCAGGCCACCTTGTCGGGAACGATCGGGCGGCCGACCGGAGTGAGTGTCAGTTGTCGGCGCATTTTGCCGACGGCGTCGTCGTAGGCGACTCGCAGGGTCGGCGAGGCGAGGGTGGCATACCGGACGGTCATTTGTGCGGTCGCGTGGCCCAGCAGCGCCATCAGCGCTTGCAGGCTCATCCCGGCATTGGCGAGCTCGGTGGCCCAGGTGTGGCGGAGTTGGTGCGGCGTCACCACCAGGGCCGCCCCATCGGCGGCTCGGAGTCCCGCAGCGGCGCTAGCGGCGATTAGGCCGTTGCGGATCCGGGTCGGACCAAGTCGTCGGCCGTGGTTAGTAAAGAGGAAGTCTGTGACTGTTCCGGTCCGAGGGTGGGGCAGTGCCCGTGAGGGACCGCGCTGCCCAATCCATTGATCGAGGGCGGCCAGCGCGGTCGCGTCCAGGGGAACCATCCGCTCGGTGGTGAGTTTGCCGAGGGGGACTTTCAGCCAGGACCCGGTGGGGCCATAGTCATAGACGCTGCCCAGTTCTAGGTCGAGGAGCTCACCGATGCGCAATCCGGTGCGGCGCAACACCGTAACGGCGACGCGGGCGAAGAGATCGTCGAGGGCGTCAACGGCTGCCATCAGCGCCGCATCGATGTCGGGGGCGAGAGCGCGCGGCAGCGGCTGACCGAGCTTGGGGATGTCGGCCCGGAATACCAGTCGGCGGGTGGGGACGTCTTTCCAGCCCCAGTCGGTGATGTCGTCAAACATGTTCCGCAGCGTCAATACGGCCGCCTGCGCGACAGCGGTCGAGATGGTGCGGTCCGCGCCGGCGGCGGCATGGCGGCCGCGCCAGGACCGGTGGCGGTTCCAGATCAGGTAGGCCTCGATGTGGTGGCGTCGCAGGTGACGGAGGTGTCGTATCTCCGGCGCGTGGGCGGTGAGGTATTCCGCAAACGGCAGCAGGTCATTTATCAGGCAGTCCACTGTGCTGGGACGGGCCACTGCGGAGCGGACGGTGACGTAACGCAGGAATGTTTTGCGCAACGAGGGTGCCATCTCCACGGTCGCGAAGCGTTCCTCGTAACTCGACGCGGTGGGCCGCCGCCGAGGTGGCGTGTCGATCACTGTTGTGTCGAACAGGATCACTCTCAGCCCTGCCAGTCGTGCGCGGTAGGCGCGGAGCATCGACGGCGTCAGTGTCGTCGTGGCGCTGAGTCCCGTTTCGAACGAGTCGATGATGTCGGTGGTGAGCTGCGCCGTTGTTCCTCCCGTCCAGGCGAGGAGCACGGCCAGGCATTCACCGAGTAGTGTTTCGACCCATTTCGATGTCCATCCGAGCCGGTTGCCGGCGGCGCGCACCCGGGCGAATCCATCCGGGTCGCGCGTCTCGAGCGCTGCGCCGATGCCTGTGAGGTTCTTCGCCCCAATCAGTTCCACGTCCAGTAGCAGGCCGTTGTGGGCGACGGCATAGACGATGACGGGCCAGGCGCCGGTGCGAACCAACTCCTCGCAGCGAGTCAACGTCGGCAGGTTCATCCACTCGACCAGGTCTGGGTGATTGCCGAGGAAAACGTCAACGATCCGAACGCGATCCCGCATGGCCCTGGGCCCCAGGCCGAGAACCGACAGATTCTCGAGGTACCCGTCTCGCAGCGTCAGCACTGGCGGTAAGGACACGGTGGTCATGATGATCGTCATCGGGCGTTGGCGGCGAGGGTTGCGCGGGCGGCGGCGTATTCGGCGGCGAGGTGTTCGATACTGAGGTGGACGTAGCGGGCGGTAGTGTCCGGAGAAACGTGGCCCATCAGCTCCCGCAGTGCCAACAGGTTGATACCGGCCGAGGCCAGCTCGGTGCCATAGGTGTGCCGCAATCGGTGGGGACGCACCCGAGTCGCCCCCGATGCCTCCCGGTGGCGGCGGAACACCCCACGAAGACCCGCTTCCGTCAATGGTTGTCCCGTGGTTGGCCCTCTTAACACGAGGAAACACTCCGATGATTTCACCCCGGTGGGGCGTTCGTAACGCAAGTAGGCGGCAACCTCGGTGAAGAACGCGCAGTCGACGGGGACGTGCCGTTCTTTCGATCCCTTGCCCACGACGCGCAGGCGGCGACGCCCGAGGTCGACATCGGATAGCTGCAGCCCGCGCACTTCCGCGGCCCGCAAACCGCCCAGCAGCATCACCAACACGATCGCGCGGTCGCGGTGCGTATCAAGCGAACGCAGGAAACGGTCGACGTCGCTAACGGGCAGGGATTCCGGCAGCATCTGGGGCTGACGCACCAGCCGGCCCCCGCCGCGTGAGCGTCCGGCGCCCAGATGTCCCAGCAGGCCACGGGAAGAGGCGCCCGGGCTGGTGCGCCGTCGCGGAGACGGGACGGGATTGCTGGGGCAGGCGCCAGCCATCACCAAGTATTCGAACAACGCCCTCACCGCCGCGACCCGGCGATTGACCGTCGACGCTGCCGCGGTGCGCACCGCGCCCGAAGCTTCCTCGGCCCGGTCAGATGTGCCGTGTGAACGAACGCCTTGCCAGTCAATCCAGTCGAAGACCATCATCGGCGAGACCTCGACAAGGGTGCTGCCCCTCGCCAACAGAAACCGTGCGAAGTTGACGATGTCGAACGCATAGGAGCGAACCGTGCTCGGGCTGAACGCTCGAGTATCGAGGTGATCGAGAAAGGCATTTGCCGATGCGGCGTCGCCCCAATCGCCAACGATGCGAAATGTGCCCTCGAGCTTCCTCGCTGAAACGGTCATAGCTTGAACTCCCTTGTCCCTCGGTCTCCAACAGCTTCCACCCCAACGGTCGTTGAACTCTCGTCATTGAAAGTGTCGAGAGGAACGTGTCGTTGGAGAGCCGGTTAACAGATAGCGGATTCGTGGACCAGATCTGGCGCCAGTGCCGCCGCGGAAACCCCGCGAACGCGAGCAGGTCGGGTTGCGCGTCGACGAGCATCTCGGCGACCTTCGGGTGCGAGCGGCCGAGCATTGTGGTGACCTCCCGGAACTGCTTCTCGATGTGCTCGCGGTCGGGCTGGGCGAAGATGGTGCGGATGATCGAGGCGACCATCTCTTGCGATCCCTTCGGCACCACGGCGAGGACGTTGCGCATGAAATGGACCCGGCATCGCTGCCAGCCGGTGCCCTGGAACACGGTCCCGATGGCTTTCTTGAGGCCGGTGTGGGCGTCAGACATGACCAGCTTGACCCCGTCGAGGCCGCGGGTCTTCAACGACCGCAGGAAGCTGGTCCAGAAGCCCTCGTTCTCGCTGTCACCGACGTCGAAGCCGAGGACTTCCCGGCGTCCGTCAGCGGCCACCCCGACCGCGACGACGATGGCCTGGGACACGATCCGGTGGCCGACGCGGGCCTTGCAGTAGGTGGCGTCGAGGAACACATAGGGGAAGTCCTGCGCGGCAAGGGTTCGGTCGCGGAACTCGGCCACCTCAGCGTCCAGGCCCGCGCAGATCCGGGACACTTCCGACTTGGAGATCCCGGTGTCCGCACCGAGGGCCTTGACCAGGTCGTCGACTTTCCGGGTCGAGACGCCGTGGACGTAGGCCTCCAT
>NZ_JASJVI010000157.1:0-3947 GCF_035019865.1 Cryobacterium sp. 10I5 | reverse complement strand
CCTCGCCGGCAACCTCGACCTGCTCTACGTCGCCCCCGAACGGCTCTCCTCCGAGGCCACCAAGCGCTTCCTCGAACGCGGCACCATCGCGCTCTTCGCGATCGACGAGGCGCACTGTGTCTCGCAGTGGGGCCACGACTTCCGCCCCGACTACCTCGCCCTGTCCGAACTCGCCGACCGCTGGCCCGACGTGCCGCGCATCGCCCTCACGGCCACAGCGACGGATGCGACCCACCAGGAACTCACGCAGCGCCTGCAACTCGAGGGCGCACGTCACTTCGTCGCGAGCTTCGACCGTCCGAACATCCAGTACCGGATCGTCGCGAAGGCCGAACCCCGCAAGCAGCTGCTCTCCTTCATCAAGACGGAGCACCCGCACGACGCCGGCATCGTCTACGCGCTCAGCCGCAAGAGCGTCGAGGCGACCGCCGAATTCCTGCGCGCCAACGGCCTCAACGCCCTGCCGTACCACGCCGGCCTCGACCAGGCGGTGCGCGCCCGCAATCAGTCCCGGTTCCTCCGCGAAGAGGGCGTGATCATCGTCGCGACCATCGCGTTCGGCATGGGCATCGACAAGCCCGATGTGCGTTTCGTCGCCCACATCGACTTGCCCAAGTCCGTCGAGGGCTACTACCAGGAGACCGGCCGCGCGGGCCGCGACGGCCTGCCCTCGACCGGCTGGCTCGCCTACGGATTGCAGGACGTCGTGCAGCAGCGCCGCATGATCGACGAGTCGCCCGGCGACCTCGCCCACCGCCGCAAGCTCTCCGCCCACCTCGACGCCATGCTCGCGCTCTGCGAGACCGTGCACTGCCGCAGGGTCAACCTGCTGCGCTACTTCGGCCAGGCGAGCGAACCCTGCGGCAACTGCGACACCTGCCTCGAACCGCCCGTGGGCTGGGACGGCACCGTGCCGGCTCAGAAGCTGCTCTCCACCATCGTGCGGCTGCTCCGTGAGCGCAACCAGCGCTTCGGCGCCGGCCAGATCGTCGACATCCTCCGCGGCAAGACCACACCGCGCACCACCCAGCACCACCACGAACAGCTCGCGACCTGGGGCATCGGCGCCGACCTCTCCGACCAGCAGTGGCGCGGCGTCGTGCGCCAGCTGCTCGCCCAGGGCATCCTCGCCACCTCCGGCGAATACGGCACCCTCGTGCTCACCCCGGTCGCCACCGAGGTGCTCGGCGGCCACCGCACCGTCGAACTCCGCAGCGAACCCGAGCGCGCCGCCCGGTCCACCTCCTCCGCACGAACGGGAGCCGCGAAGGCCGCCGCCGCCGACCTCACCCCGCAGCAGGAGGCGCTGTTCCAGGCGCTCCGGGCCTGGCGTTCGAGCGTCTCCAAGGAGCAGGGCGTCCCCGCGTACATCGTCTTCGGCGACGCGACCCTGATCGCGATCGCCGTCGCGAACCCCGGCAGCATCGGCGACCTCGACGGCATCTCCGGCGTCGGCGCCAAGAAACTCGAGGCCTACGGGGCAGGCGTGCTCGAGGTCGTCGCCGCGAATTTGTCGTAACCAGCAGCACCTTTCGTCCCCGTCTTGTGGAAATCTACAAAACGGATGCCGACCTGCACAGACCTCGTTGTAGCCTCGTCACGCACTATTTCCCTTGCCCGACGGGCCACCCTATGTTGTAGAAATTCACGTTTCGAGCGAACAAAGGACCAACGATGGTTGACACTGCCCAGCGCTCCGCACCCACAGCTTCGGCGACGCCCAGCCCGGCCGCCCGCAACACCACCACAGCACAGCCCGCGGGCACCTTCACCCCCATGCCCGCGATCAACGTCCCGGCGCTCAGCCGCCAGCTGCTCGGCACCTGGCCGGAGATCCGGATCGAGGCCCGCAAGCTCACCGCACGCCCCGAACTCCAGGGCGTACCCGGCCTGTCGATGGCCGAGCACCGCCTGCGCGTGCTCGAGCAGCTGAAGCTGCTCGCTCTGGAGGGCCACGTGCACCGCGCGTTCCCGGTGCACCTCGGCGGCGAAGACAACCACGGCGGAAACATCGCGGGGTTCGAAGAGCTCGTCACCGCAGACCCGAGCCTGCAGATCAAGGCGGGCGTGCAGTGGGGCCTCTTCGGCTCCGCCGTGATGCACCTCGGCACCCGCAAGCACCACGACGCCTACCTGCCCGGCATCATGAGCCTCGCCACCCCCGGCGTCTTCGCGATGACCGAGACCGGGCACGGATCCGACGTCGCGAGCATCGCCACCACGGCGACCTACGACCCGGAGACCCAGGAATTCGTGGTGCACACCCCGTTCCGCGCGGCCTGGAAGGACTACCTCGGCAACGCCGCTAACGACGGCATCGCGGCGGTGCTCTTCGCCCAGCTCATCACGGGCGGCGTGAACCACGGCGTGCACGCGTTCTGGATGCCCCTCCGCGACGAGACCGGCGCCTTCCTGCCGGGCGTCAGCGGCGAGGACGACGGCCTCAAGGGCGGCCTCAACGGCATCGACAACGGCAGGCTCGCCTTCGACCACGTCCGCATCCCCCGTGAGAACCTTCTCAACCGCTACGGCGACGTCGCCGAAGACGGCACGTACTCGAGTGCAATTTCCAGCCCCGGCCGCCGGTTCTTCACGATGCTCGGCACCCTCGTGCAGGGCCGGGTGTCGCTCGACGGTGCCGCGACCCAGGCATCCGCCATGGCCCTCACGATCGCCGTCACCTACGGCAGCCAGCGCCGCCAGTTCACGGCCGGCGGTGAGGCCGAGCAGGTCATCCTCGACTACCAGCGGCACCAGCGCCGGCTGCTGCCGCGCCTCGCGACGACGTACGCGCAGACCTTCGCCCACGACGAGTTCCTGGTCGCGTTCGACAAGGTCTTCAGCGGCATCGCAGACACGGATGCCGACCGCCAGAATCTCGAGACCCTCGCCGCCGCCCTGAAGCCGCTGTCCAGCTGGGCCGCCCTCGACACCATCCAGGAGGCCAGGGAGGCCTGCGGCGGCGCCGGCTTCCTCGCCGAGAACCGCCTCGTCGGACTCCGCGCCGACCTCGACGTCTACGCGACCTTCGAGGGCGACAACACCGTCCTGCTCCAGCTCGTCGCCAAACGGCTCCTCACCGACTTCAGCCGCAAGTTCGTCGACGCCGGCAGCGGGGTCCTCGCCCGCTACGTCGTGCAGCAGGCCACCGACCGTGCCCTGCACAACACCGGCCTCCGCACCCTCGGCCAGGCCGTCGCAGACTTCGGTTCGACCGCGCGCTCGGTGGGCCAGCTTCGCGAGACCAACGTGCAGCGGGAGCTGCTCACCGACCGGGTCGAGACCATGATCCGCGACATCGCCGGAAAGCTCCGCCCGGCGAGCAAGCTCTCGGCCCGGCAGTCCGCCGACCTGTTCAACTCGCACCAGGATGAACTCATCGAGGCGGCCCGCGCGCACGGTGAGCTGCTGCAGTGGGAGGCTTTCACCCGCGCCGTCGAGCACACCACGGATGTCGGCAACAAGCAGGTCCTGACCTGGCTGCGCGACCTGTTCGGGCTCGGGCTCGTCGAGAAGCACCTCGCCTGGTACCTGATCAACGGACGCCTGTCCGCCCAGCGCGCCCAGTCGGTCACCGCGTATATCGACCGGATCATCGCCCGCCTCCGCCCCTTCGCCCTGGACCTCGTGGACTCCTTCGGGTACAGCCCCGAGCACCTGCGCGCGAAGATCGCCTCCGGGGCGGAGCAGGAACGCCAGGACGAGGCCCGCGCCTACTACACCGCCCTGCGCGCCTCCGGCGACGCCCCGGCAGACGAGAAGGCCCCGCGCAAGAAGTAGCGGCCTGCCGAAACCGGCACGGCGGCGGATGCGGGGCCGGTTCCGTCTCGTGCCCGCGCCGGTTTCGGCAAGCCGCGCCCGTTTGTGCCGGCGCCCGCGCCGGTTTCGGCAAGCCGCGCCCGCCGTTTCGGGTGCGGCCTGCGCATACCGGCGCGGTCGTGGGGTGG
>NZ_JASJVI010000156.1:0-4117 GCF_035019865.1 Cryobacterium sp. 10I5 | reverse complement strand
GGACAGCTTCAAGAAGCGTCAGTCAAGGTTGGAGTCACACCATTCCACGGCCTACTTCCATCATCACCGTCAAGGTGAATGGGGCCAGGGTGAGTTAGGCGGCTAGTTTTGGCTCGTCTTCTTGTGCTTCGGCTGGCTTGTTGATCCAGGCCGCGTTGGGGGTGGCGAGGATTTTGGGATCGACGCTGGTACTGAAGCGTTCCGAGCCCGGGCTTGGGCCAGGGTCGCGGACCTCTTGGCGGCTTTGCCGGTTGCGAGCCCGTAGTGGACGTCGGCGGGCGTGTTCAGGCCGATGCCGGTGTGGCGGTGGGTGTGGTTGTAACCCTCGACGAAGGTGTCTATGAAACGTCTCGCGTCGCCGCCCTGCGTGTCAGGGTGAGTTGAGGCCAGTAGCTCAGAGCAAGTCCGCTGTGTGACGTAGGGCGAGAATCAGGAAGTTTCGATCATGTCCAGCCCGTCTTCGATCGTCGTGCGCGACGATAGTGCGATGAGTAAAGAACAGCAGTCTCGGCCCGCGTGCGGGTGGTCCGACAGCCAGGCGGTCGTTCAGGCCCGTGCAGAAGCTTGATCATTTGGCCGCGTATGAGGACGCGATGACTCGGAACGGGGGCGGGGCGTATCTGCGGGAGCAGGGCATCTATTCCTCGCAGATCAACGAGTGGCGCAAGCTCCGCGACGCGGGCGTGCTGCAGGGCAAAAAGGCGGGGGAGAGGATCGGCCGGCTCACGCCCGAGCAGGCCGAGATCGCCCGGCTTCGCCGGCAGCTCGATGTGACCGAACGGCGTCTGGCCACGACCGGGGTGGCGTTGGAGATCATGTCAAAAATGCACGAGCTACTCGAAAATTTGTCGAAGAGCTCGCGGGACGAAACACCGCAGACGAAACCGTGATGACCACCTACCGTGCCCTGACCCGCCGGGGAGTGTCCACCCGGACCGCCGCGGTCCTGGCGGGGTTGCCGCGGTCGACGGCGACCCGGGCGCCGCGCACCCTGGCCCGCGGTCCGGCGTTGGTGCCGGCGAACAAGCTCGGTGTCCTCGAGCGGGGCCGGATCCTGGCGGTGGTGAATTCGCCCCGGTTCGTGGACTTGCCGCCGATCCAGATCACCCACGGTCCGGCCTGCTAACCAACGACCTGCGTCCACGGCGCCTCGCATTGCACCTCACCCAGACCGCAGTAGCACTCGAGCTGAGCGCCTGGCCCAAAGCCATCTCGCGGATTGAACGCGGCGCCACCCAAGATCGAGTCCTTTCTGAGCGCTACCGCACATGGCTCAGCGAACAACCGAAAGTCAGCGCTTGACAACAATAGGAGCATCAAATTCCGGACTCACGCTACCAACAAGCGCTACTCGCCAAGATGGCACGAATACAGGTGAGGGCTTTCACATGAGTGTGGAGGTGCAGTCCCGAGAGCCTTTTTCCGGAGTGGTCTGAGAAAATTACTACTAGATAGTTTCACTGTCGGATAGTTATACTCTCCGTATGCGAATGGCTGAGTTCAGCACCACCAGCGGCATCCCGGTGGCGACCATCAAGTACTACCTACGCGAAAAACTGCTGCCTGCGGGCGAGAGTGAGACGGCTAACCAGGCCAGCTACGGGGCCGTTCACCTGGATCGTCTGCGTCTCATCCGCGCGCTCATCGACGTCGGCGGGCTCAGCGTGGCATCCGCCCGCAGCGTGCTCGAAGCCATTGACTCGGATGCCTCGCTGCCCGAAGCCTTCAAGGTGGCGCAGCGCTCTGTGTCGGCGGCCATCGAGCCGGGTGACCTTGACCCGGCGGATCTCGCCAGCATCGACGCGCTGCTCGAGGGCTGGCACGTCTCACCGGAGAACCCCGGGCGTCTCGCCGCAGCACGAGTGCTCTCCGCCTTCCGCGGAGTCGGGCAGGCGGATGAGCGGGGCTGGTACGCCCGCTACGCCGAGGCCGCCCTACTCATCGCCACCGCCGACCTCGATGAGATCCAGTCGCGACCCGACCGCGCAGCCAAGGCCGAAACCGTCGTTGTGGGCACCGTACTCGGCGATGCCCTGATCTCCGGGCTGCGCCGTGCGGCCCAGGAGCACGTCACATCCCAGCGATATTCCTGAAGAAGAAATGACCACCATGACCCGCACGCTCAACGCGTCCCCCGCCTCCGTCCTCACTCGCTTCGGTGGGCACCGACCACTGCTCTGGCTCGCCCTCGCCATGGTCGCCCTCTCCGTGATTGCCCTCGTCGGGCTGGTAGTTGACCCCCGTACGATCACGGGGATGCCGCTCTGGGAGAAGCCACTCAAGTTCTCCCTCTCAATACTGATTTACAGCGTCACGCTGTCCTGGCTGCTCGGCCAGCTTCCGCGTCGCCGCCGACTCGCTTGGTGGGCCGGCACGGTGACCGCTGCCTTCCTCGCCGTGGAGATAATGGCCATCGACGGGGCCGCTGTCGCCGACACAACGAGCCACTTCAACGTGTCGACACCGTTCTCGACGGCAATCTGGGGCACGATGGCGGTGTCGATCGTGATCGTCTGGGCCGCAACCATCCTCGTGGCCGTATTGCTGTTTCGCGCCGATCTTGGTGACCCCGCTCGCAGCTTCGCCATCCGGTCCGGCCTCATCGTCGCGGTGATCGGCATGGGGCTCGCGTTCTTGATGACGAGCCCAACCGCCGCCCAACTGTCACACTTCCAGGGGATTGCTGGCGCCCACACTGTGGGCCTCCCCGATGGGGGCCTCGGTCTGCCGCTGCTCGGTTGGAGCACTGTTGCGGGCGACCTGCGTATCCCGCACTTTGTCGGGATGCACGCCATGCAGGTGATCCCCGTCGCAGCGCTGCTCCTCGAGCTGGGCTCTCGCCGCGTCTTGGCCCTGTGCGATTCCGCCACCAGGCTCGGCATTCTCGTGGTGATCGCGGCGCTCTATCTCGGTGTCATCGCGGTGCTCACAGTTCAGGCGCTGTCCGGCGAATCGATCGTGCATCCGGATACCGCCATCGCGACAGTCTCGACCGCGCTGTTCCTCGCCGCTGCGGCGGCCTGCGCGGTAATCGTGGTGCGCAGAAAACACCTCACAACCGGCACGGAGGGCAGCTAGGTGACTACCTCGGACGCTGGGCTGTAATATCCGAAACGAGGAACGCCAGACTTATCCTCACTACGGAGTTTCGGTAATAGTAGAACGAAAACGTTCGAGAAGGGCAGCAGGATTATTAGGCGAGTTGCGGTTTTCGGCCGATGCTTGCTTGGTTGAGATGGCCGTAGATGGTTCCTCTTACTGACGCGCTCGTGAGCGCCTCGATTCAGATGACACGGGGCGAGCACGGGAGCGGCGAGTCCGTGTCGGCACGAGAGCCGAAAAGTTAACAGTGAAGTCCGTTATCTGTTTTCACACTAAAGGTCAGCCTTGGGCTGGTCAGCCGCAACGACCGTTGTCTTCTGGTCGTGCCTGATCCCGGCACCTCTTGAGGAACGCGATCTCGGCAGTGTTTTCTGCGAGGCTGATCGCTGCGTCGTAAGCGTCGCGGGATGCCATGGGCCGACCCAGCCGACGCAACAGGTGCGCGCGAGCGGCGTGGTGGGCGTGGTATCCCGAGAGCGCCGATTTGATTTCGTCGATGAGCGCGCGTCCCACCTCTGCGCTGTCACGCTCGCCCGGTTGAGCCGCACAATCGGCGAGCCGTCGAGCCTGACGCGACCACCTGCGTCCAGTCCGTCGCGTCGCCGTCGGTGTGCACGGCGTTGATCGCCGCGAGAAGCTGGTACCGGCCAGGCGCGTCCTTGGAGGCCAATCGCTCACGGACGAGCGCGTGTCCTTCGGATATCTGATCCACATCCCACAAGTTCACCCAACGGGATCAGCTCACCCGCCGATGACACCCTTGCCGGACGGCGCGCGTCGGTGAGCAGCAGCATCCCGAGCATCCCGGTCACCTCACCGTCATCGGGCAGCAGGCCGTGCAGCAACCGACTGGGGCTACTCGCCACACTTCTGCAACGTCATCGCATGAATACCAAAATCTTTGGTAATGTGCTCGATCGTCACGCCAGGCTCACGGCTGGCGAGTCGCCCTATCGGGTAGCGCTGTTCTGACGATCCGGTAGCGCGATTCCGGGGACAGGGTAGCGCTCGACGC
>NZ_JASJVI010000155.1:0-4145 GCF_035019865.1 Cryobacterium sp. 10I5 | reverse complement strand
CCCTGGGGCCGTCCCCCCTATGGTGCTTTGTCCGCAATTCAACCGGGCCGAACGGGCCCGCGCCCTGCGGTGTTACTTGGTGGCGACGGTGATCTTCGCGATGCCGACGAGCATCTGGTCCTTGACCGCGTCGGTACCGAAGGTCTTGTTGAGCAGGCCGGCGGCGACAGACGAGATGTGCACGGTCGTGCCCTCGAGGATGGCGTTGTCGCCGTCCATCTGCAGCGGCTTCAGGGTTCCGCCGTAGAGGTCGAAGAGGAGGACCTGGGTCGCGGCGGAGGTGCCGTTGACCGAGACGTCACCCATGAGCTTCGAGGTGCCGGGGTCGATCGTGAAGTTGGTCAGTTCGACGACGGTCGAGCCGGCCGTGAGCGAGAAGCCGGAACCCTCGTGCTTGATCGAACCCTGGACGAACGGGCGGTAGCTCTGTGCCGGGTCGTAGTAGTCCACGTTGCCGCCGGTGATCGGGAAGTGCAGGCTGCCGTCGGTGAGGGTGGCGGTGCCGACGGTGCCGGGGGTCAGGCCGAGGCTCGTGAGCGCCGCAGCGAAGTCGCCGTCGAGGAGGACGGCCGTGTCGACGCCCTTGAGGGAGGGGATCGAGGCGACGGGAGTCGGCGCCGACGAAGAGGAAGCGGCCGGGGTGGACGCGGCGGAGCCGGCGGTTGCGGTGCTCGAGCAGGCGGCGAGGCCTCCGAGGAGGAGAGCGGCTGCGGCGAAGCTGATGGTTGCCTTCTGGAAAGTGCGCATGATGTGATCCTTCGTGTCTGTGGGGAAGTGATTGTCGTTGGTGCTGACAATGGTTCGGCCCCGACACGGAATCGGTTTGGAATTACTTTTCGGGACGGCTCTCGCTCGCCCGCGCTCACCTCAGAAGTGGAGCGGTTAGAAGTGGCGGAAGCGATCGGGCGCGAGGTCCCACGGATCCTTGCCGAGCAGTTCGGCGATGGCGCGGAAGACGCAGCTCTCGATCACCATGCGGCGGTGCAGGTCGTCGTTGCGGTGCAGCCGGGTGAGGCGCTGGATCGGCAGCCGGTAGAACACGATGCGCCGCTCGGCGGCGTGCACGGCCCAGCGTTCGACTCCGACGCCCGGAATCACCGAATAGGGACCGGCGGCTACCTCGAACGCCACGTCGGCGAGCTGGTCCGGCCAGACCGAACGCAGGTAGTCGACGGTCGAGGCGACGGTCATGTCGAACAGGTCGATCCGCGTGTTCAGCGGCGGCAGGAATGGCCCTGTCGCCGAGCTGCGGATGCCGCGACCGTGCCGATCGCGACCGCTTCCGCGCTGCATCGGCGCGGGCGGCGGCGCAGCAGAACGACGGGATCGGGACATGCCCCCATCCTACTTCTGGTGCCGACGCGGGTAGCCTGAACGGTAATGTCATTCCGCCCTTGCTCCCGCGTCGCCTGTCCGGATGAGTCCGTCGCGACGCTCACCTTCGACTACGGCGACTCGATGGCCGTGCTCGGCCCACTCTCCATCGAGCGTGAACCGCACGCCTTCGACCTCTGCGACCGGCACGCCCGCCTGACAAGCGTCCCGCACGGCTGGCAGCTCATCCGGCTCAGTACGATGGGCGCGCCGGTCGAAGCGGATGCCCCGAGCGGTCCCGACGCCTGAACCCCGCTCCGGCGCGGGCGAACCAGGTACCGGCACACACCCAGCCGGGGCGGCGCAGGGAATGGCATGATGGTCGCATGACTGTCGCCTCGTCCCCCGTATCCACCGCGCCCTCGCTCGCGCCCATCTTCAAGATCGCCGACCCGCAGCTCGCCGAGGCGGGCCGGCACCAGCTGCGTCTCGCCGAGAACGAGATGCCCGGACTGATGGCCCTCCGCGCCGAATTCGGCGAATCGAAGCCGCTCACCGGTGCGCGCATCGCCGGGTCCCTGCACATGACGGTGCAGACCGCCGTCCTCATCGAGACCCTCGTGGCCCTCGGCGCGCAGGTGCGCTGGGCGAGCTGCAACATCTTCTCCACCCAGGACGATGCCGCGGCGGCCATCGCGGTCGGCCCGACCGGAACCCCTGAGAACCCGGCCGGCGTTCCCGTCTTCGCGTGGAAGGGCGAATCGCTCGAGGACTACTGGTGGTGCACCGAGCAGATCTTCGACTGGAGCATCGAGGCCGAGGCGGCGGGGGAGACCTGGGCCGGACCGAACATGATCCTCGACGACGGCGGCGACGCCACCATGCTCGTGCACAAGGGCCGCGAATTCGAGCTCGCCGGCGCCGTTCCCGAGGCGACCGCATCCGACAGCCATGAGTACCGGGTCGTCCTCGACGTGCTGCGGCACTCGCTCGCGGAATCCTCCAACCGCTGGACCGAGATCGCCGCCGGCCTGGCCGGCGTGACCGAGGAGACCACGACGGGCGTCCACCGCCTGTATGAACTGGCCAGCGCCCACGAACTGCTCTTCCCCGCGATCAATGTGAACGACTCGGTGACGAAGTCGAAGTTCGACAACAAGTACGGCATCCGTCACTCCCTGCCCGACGGCCTCAACCGGGCGACCGACGTGCTCATCGGCGGCAAGGTCGTCTTCGTCGCCGGCTACGGCGACGTGGGCAAGGGCGCGGCAGAGGCCCTGCGCGGCCAGGGCGCGCGCGTCATCGTGAGCGAGATCGACCCGATCAATGCGCTACAGGCCGCGATGGACGGTTTCCAGGTCGCGAGGCTCGAGTCGGTCGTCGAGCAGGTCGACATCTTCGTGAGCGGCACCGGCAACTTCAACGTCATCCGCACCGAGCACATGCTCAGGATGAAGCACCTCGCGATCATCGCGAACGTCGGCCACTTCGACAACGAAATCGACATGGCCGCGCTCGAAACCCTCGAGGGCGCCGTGCGGGTGGAGATCAAGCCGCAGGTCGACGAATGGCACCTGCCGAGCGGGCGCAGCATCCTCGTGCTCTCCGAGGGACGTCTGATGAACCTCGGCAACGCGACAGGACACCCTTCCTTCGTGATGAGTAACTCCTTCACGAACCAGGTGCTCGCCCAGATCGAGCTGTACTGCTACCCGGAGAAGTACCCGGTGGGCGTGTACGTGCTGCCGAAGCACCTCGACGAGAAGGTCGCCCGGCTGCACCTCGACGCCCTCGGCGTCGAACTGACCGTGCTGAGCCCCGAGCAGTCCGCCTACATCGGTGTACCCATCGACGGCCCGTACAAGGTCGACCAGTACCGCTACTGACCCGCACGCACCGCGCACCGCGCCCGCATCCACCGCTTCTGCGGCGGCTGCGGGCGCGCTGTCGTATCCGACGGCCGTCCTCAGGAGGTGACACGCCCGGGAGTGTGTGGGTTTTGACGGGGTGGGTGGGGGCACGTAATGTCTTCACGTACCCCAAAGGTGCGGAAAAGCCGCAGTGCTTTCCGGCCTCACGTGGGACCGAAGTTTTACGTTTTTCTCGCTTTCGAATCCTTGATTCGGGTGTGTGAGGCGTAGGCTTGAAAGTCTTCCTTCCGCATGTTTCGTCGGACGGGTGGAACTCCTATTTCGGACGCGTTTTTCGTGTCTGTGACCGGGTTCTGGCCGATTTGACAGGGACTGCGGGGGAGGTTAGGTTAGACAAGTTGCCTCGGAGCGACAGCCACTAAGCCGGTTACGGTGTGGCCTGAAGCCGGGTGCGTCCGATCCTTGAGAACTCAACAGCGTGCACAATGTCAAATGCCAAAAACCTCGTGGTTTGGATCCGTTTCTAGCGGTGAAGGGCCAAGAGATTCCTTTGGAAAACATTTATAACAACAAAGCAAGTCAGTAATGATTTGTTCTGTCAGTTTCAAACTTGTGGTTGGTCCGCCCATTCCGGCGGTCAGTCACACTAGATGTGCCGGCTACTTCGGTGGCTGTGCAATCAAACATTTACGGAGAGTTTGATCCTGGCTCAGGACGAACGCTGGCGGCGTGCTTAACACATGCAAGTCGAACGATGATGGAGAGCTTGCTCTTCGGATTAGTGGCGAACGGGTGAGTAACACGTGAGCAATCTGCCCTTGACTCTGGGATAAGCGTTGGAAACGACGTCTAATACCGGATACGACCCTTGGAGGCATCTCCGGGGGGTGGAAAGAATTTTGGTCAGGGATGAGCTCGCGGCCTATCAGCTAGTTGGTGAGGTAATGGCTCACCAAGGCG
>NZ_JASJVI010000154.1:0-4146 GCF_035019865.1 Cryobacterium sp. 10I5 | reverse complement strand
AGCCAGTTCGCCAGGCAGGACTCCGAGATCCCGAAGTCCTTCGCGATCTGATTCAGCGGGGCTTCGTGCTTCCGGGCTACCGCGACAACATCGCGGCGGAACTCGGGTGGATAGGGCTTGGGCATGATGACATCATTCCAGCGAAGACGAATCTCCACAGGTCAGGAGTCAACCAAACCGGGGGCAGTCCCCAGCGTGCAGTCGTTGCGCTATGACGGCCCATGGGGAATGCTTTGGGAACAAATTTTGCCCATCGACGTCGACGGCGATGGCGACGACGGTTGCGGCACACTACGACAGGTAATCCACGTCCCACCGCGTTAAAAACACGCCGCGAAGAGGCGTTGGTTCGGGAGGAGCTCAGGATGTAGACCACGTCGGGGGCGTCGGCGTTTTCTTGCGCGTCAAGTCCGTCCTAGGCAGGTAACTGAGTTCGGCGCAGTTGAGTGCAAAGCCGTTATCATTGCTAATGATGTGTGGAGTTGACACGATCTTCTCGGCCGGACTACGGAGTTCACGTTGAGCTGCAGGCAAGTGGAACTCGGCACGTTCCGCATCCATATCGTAAGGAGATCAAGGTGGCGTCAAAACCTGCTGCAGACATTGTTCAAAGTATTGGAGGTGCCGGAAACGTCGTGGGTCTCACCCACTGCGCCACCCGGCTTCGCTTCCAGCTCAAGGATGCATCCGGTATCGACCAGGCGGCCGTCGAGGCCATCCCGGTGGTTCTGGGCGCCGTTCCCCAGACCGGCGACCGATACCAGGTCGTCATTGGTGGAGCGGTTGAGACCGTCTACAACGAAATTATGGCCCTCCCCGAAATGAAGCGGATCAGCTCCGGCGGATCCAGCGAGGGCGACTCCATCGCTGACATGAAGGCCGCGGGGAAGGCGAAGGGTCCGCGCGGTAAGTTCGCCGGGCTCGACACGTTCTTCGAGGTTCTGTCGGACTCGTTCCGGCCGATCCTCGGTGCGCTGCTGGGCGCGTCGCTGTTCATTACATTCATGGCCTTGATGGCGACCCTCGGTGTCATCCCGGCCTGGAACGCGCCCGGCGTGACCCTTGACCCGTCCTGGCAGTTCGTGAACCTGATGTGGCAGGGCGTTTTCGTCTTCCTGCCGCTGATGGTCGCATACAACGCCTCCAAGAGGATGGGCGCCGACCCGTGGGTCGGCTTCGGAATCATGGCCGTCGTCATGCTCCCCGGCTTCACCGCCCTGGGCAAGACCGATGGTGCGGCGTCCGTCTTCGGCGGCCACGCATCCGTCGTGCAGATCTTCGGACTGCCGTTGACCGTGTTCGACTACAGCTCGCAGGTGTTCCCGCCGCTGCTGATGGCCGGAGTGCTCGCCGCCCTGACCGTGCTCTTGAAGAAGATCATTCCGTCCAGCGTCCAGCTGATCTTCGTGCCGTTCATCAGCATGCTCATCATGATCCCGCTGACCGCCTTCCTCATCGGCCCGATCGGTGTGTACGGCGGAGCCGGACTCGGTAACTTCCTCAAGTCGATCAACGATTTCTCGCCGTTCATCTTCGCGGTCGTCATCCCGCTGGCCTACCCGTTCATGGTTCCGCTCGGCCTGCACTGGCCGCTGAACGCGATCATGCTGCTCAACATCCAGTCCCTCGGGTTTGACTTCATCCAGGGCCCGATGGGCGCCTGGAACTTCGCGTGCTTCGGCGCCACCGCCGGTGTGCTCTTCCTCGCCATTCGCGAGAAGGACCGCTTGATGAAGCAGACCGCGACGGGCGCTCTCGCTGCCGGTCTCCTCGGCGGTATTTCCGAACCCTCCCTCTACGGAATCCACCTGCGGTTCAAGCGCATCTACCCGCGCATGCTCATCGGTTGCCTCGTCGGTGGCGTCATCATCGGGCTCGGCGGCGGCGTCAAGACCAGCGCATTCGTCTTCACCTCGCTGTTGACCATCCCCGCGTTCGACAACATCCCGCTGTACACGATCGCCATCGCTGCAGCCTTCTTCACCGCGATGATCCTCGTCATCCTCTCCGGCTACCAGACGCCGGAGCAGAAGGCGGAAGTTGCCGCCCAGGTCGCGGACGAGGAAGCCGCAGCGGGCAAGAAGTCCGCACACGTCGCATCCGTCGCAGCACCGGTTGCCGCCGGTACCGCGCACGCGGCTACGGCGACCGTACCGAGCACAGGAACGGCGACCGCACTGGCCACCCTCCTGGCCACGATAGGTTCGCCCGTTGCCGGTATCGTCGTTCCGCTCGACGAGGTTCCGGATCCTGTGTTCAGTAAGGGAATCGTCGGGCCCGGCGTCGGAGTGGATCCGACCGGGGACACCGTATATGCACCTGCTGCGGGCAAGGTCATGGTCGCGCAGCCGACCGGCCACGCCTTCGGGCTGCTGCTGGACAGCGGCGTCGAACTGCTCATCCACGTGGGCATCGACACCGTGAACCTCGCAGGCAAGGGATTCGACGTCAAGGTCGCCGCTGGCGACAGGGTCGAAGCCGGCACCCCGCTGGTGACCTTCGACCGCGCAGTCATCGAAGCTGCCGGCTACTCGCTGGTGACCCCGGTACTCGTTACCAACGCCAAAAAGTTCGGTTCGATTGACCAGGCAGCGTCTGGCCATGTTGAGGTCGGAAGCCCACTCATTAAGGTTGCCGTCAAGTAAGTCTCTACACGGCAGCGGCACGTCACGGCTCAGGTTGGGCAGAGAATCTCTGCCCAACCTGAGTCGTTTCTTCGTGTCCCGGGTAGGCCGCAGTCCCGCAGCCGGCCCCTCAAGTTCGCCTGTCTGCTCATGTGCAGTCCTTCATTGATCGTTGCGCGCAACGATAGTCCGATGTATGTGAACAGCAGTCCCCGCTCTCCGCGCGTGTGGCCCGGTAGCGCCAAGGTCGTTCACGCCGAAGCAGAAGCCCGACCATCTCGCCGCTTATGAGTGCTCGATGACCTGTAACGGTGCGGCGCGTCTATGCGAGAGCAGGGCATCTACTTCTCGCAGATTAATGAGTGACGAAAGCTCCGTGAAGTAGAGTGCTGCAAGGTAAAAAAGTTGGGAAGAACATCGGCCGGTTCACGCCCGGGAAGGGCGAGATTGCCCGGCCTCATCGCGAGCTCGATGTCACTGAACGGCGTCTGGCCACGACGGGGCAGGTTATCGCTACCAAGCTCCTTGCTGCATAATCAAAAGCAGTAACATCCACAGTGTCGAGAAACTTCACCGTTCTCGGCGACGTTCCCATGCGTTTAACGTTCAGTGAGAAACTCTCATTGGGAATACCCCTGCTTTTCAGCATTCCATTCCCGACTGAACTCGAAGCGTATTGATCCTCTGTCCCGCACTCCGATGAATAACGAGGTCGGCTGATTGCGGGACTTGGACGTCGGCCTAGGTTAGGTCTATGCCCTCGAGCTCCCAGTCGCAGTCATCGCTCGAACATTGATCCACCCAGGTGCGCTTTCCGTCCGCCAACTCCGGTGAGTAGGGCCCATGCACCACGCTGCTGTTGCAGTTCGGACAGATAATAATGAGCATTATTCGATCATACGAGGCGAATCGACTCCGACCGCTCCCGCACGCGCACGCGTAAGCGCACGCGCACGAAAGTGGTCGACGGTGAGACGACCGCGATATGGCTGCGATCGGTCAGAGCAAATCCGATATCGCCGCGGAAAATATCGCGTACAGGCTCCGCGGTTCTCTGTGCGGCCTCGAGCGAAAAACAATGAGGCGATTGGGGCCTCGTTCACGAACCAAGCAATCGCAGCCAACTACTCAACGGTCTCGGACCCGCTGACCGTCTCGTCAATGCCAATCCCACGAGCAGAGTTTCACAGTAGCGATGGTGGCCCCCTAAAGCGTTAATACTCAGTGCGTTCAACCGGGTCAAGGAATTCCATGACCTCATAGTGGCCGTGGTTCTTGTTGATGAAGCCAACCAGGCAGAGAGCATTGTTTCTGGCAATGCGGCGGTCAATGACCCTCCACTGACAACCAGACAAAGCGCGGACCTCGATGTCCTCAGAGGTACGGGTCTGCAATCGGCCGGCGATCATGATGCTTCCTCTCTTCAATCTGCCCGCGACGATAGTGGGCGGATTCAAGTGGTGTCTGCAACACCGGTTTGATTGGTTGGGTTCGAGATTAGCGTGGCGAGGACTTCTGCGGG
>NZ_JASJVI010000153.1:0-4369 GCF_035019865.1 Cryobacterium sp. 10I5 | reverse complement strand
GGTCGCGGGCGACTCGCTGGTTACGTGATGCCCAGCATGGAACACGTCGATCGGGTCGGCCAAACGGATACCGAAGCGAGCCTCAACGTCGGCGAAGTGCCGGGCTTGCAGAAACTGGAAGTAGTGTCTGAACGTGCTGACGTAGTCCCTGCGCGTGACGGGTCCCACGCCGCGTTCGATAAGCGCGGCGACGACCGCGTCGACGTCGAAGGCGGTCAGCTCCCATGCGGGCTTCTCCGCCAAAGCGAGGAAACGCTCAAGCACGCCCGTGCCGTTGTCGATGGTGAGGGCGCTGAATCCGCGGGCCACTTGGCTCGCGACGAAACCGTCCACGCACTGCCGCTGGAATTCCATCGGCTCCATGGCATCGGCCAGTTGCGCGCCTGGAGAATTGTCGCTCACCACGCGCAGCCGGGGTCGCGGCGTCACTGCATACCTCCCGCCCGCCTCGATTTCTGAGGCGCTGCCTCATATTTCACTCCTCGATCGAGCAAATCGCACCTCGCCACGCCGACCACGCTCGACCTACTCCCCACAGGGGATGCGGCACTCAGAGTCGGAACGAACGTATGGGAACCTCAGTTCGCTGGGGCGACGTCTTCGGCGACCAGGTCGTGGCCGCGGCCATGATCGACCGCATCGTTCACCACGCCGACGTCATCTCACTCAAAGGCGCCAGCTACCGGCTCAAGGACAGCGGAATCACCACCCTGCCTTCCGCCAGACCCGAAAACACCGTAGAATAGATGAACCACGGTGGCCTACTTTTCGAAGAGCACCAACGGCCTACTATTCAACGAGCGTCGACACCTGGGTCTGCGATGTTGGGCGTCCAGCCGTTGTTTGCCTCCAGGTATGGCATCGCGTCGGCAAACTGCGCAGGAATCGTTGCGGTGCCTTGATGCTGAGCGCACAGCCATTCGATGTAGGTGGCCAGCCTTCATTCAGCCAGATATCCTTCCAGCCAGAGGGCGTCACCGAATCGCCGAACCATTGGTGCCCGAGTTCATGGACCACTGTTGCTTCGTCCGCGACCTGTGAGTAAACAGGCGGGGTTTGAGTCTCTAGGGCGTAGTCGACTGAATCGTCGACAGTCGGGGTTTGACGGCGTGTTAAAGCGAGGTCCTCGCCCTAACTCAAGCCACGCCGACGCAAACGTCCTTACGGCTTGATCAGAGCGTTGACCGCTGGCAGCCCGAGGTTGCTCTACTCTGGCACCCTCGGCTTCCTCGCCGGGGCGGAGTCCTACTCCGACGTTCAGCGACGCTTCGAGGCGTGAAGCGATCCTGTGCGTGCTTGGGGGACGGGGAATCGCGGAGGTGTCCTCTGGCTGTGTTCAGGAATGCATTGTCGAACGATGGTCAGCGATACCACTTGCCGGCGAGTGGGTCCTCACCTGGGTACGTCGGAAGTGAGTAGCCGGGGCTCCAGAACGGCATGACTCCGTAGTAACCGTAGGTATTTTCGTAGAATTCCTTTTGGTTCACGAGTTCTGGGTCGTACGTGGGGGCACCGGCGATGTGCTCGGCGGACTGGCTGATGTGGACTTCGTCCTGGGTGATTTTCGTGATCGCATCTATCGGGATGAATGATTTGGCTTCTCCAAGTCCCAGGAAGCCGCCGGAGGCCACTTCAAGGAATCGAATCTTGTTCTCTTTTTCATCCAGGAGCAGCGCGTCGATTTTCCCGAGGGGTTGGTGGTCTTTGTCGAACACTCGCCGACCTCGAATGTCATCTTCTCGCTCGGCGACGGTTTCGTCACTGTCCTGTAGCCTGACCAGCTTGTCGAAGTGCGCATCTGTCATTTTCCCTATCCGTTCCGGCGGTGTGCCGCCTTGTCTTGCGTTGGCTGTTGGTTCGCTTTCATTCGGGAGGCGGAGTGGCAGGTCCAGTCAGGCCCTGTCAGGATCGATGGCGTTGCCACCCGCGTCGATCTCGGATGTGGTTCAGGTCGTGGACGCCGCGTAGATCCGCTCGACAGAGGCGGCCAGCACGGCGTCGAAGTCGGCGTCCGATTGTTGGGCGGTGAGGCCTTCGAGCAGAGCGCGGCTAAAGCTGGCGCTCAGACCGAGATTCTCGGCCAGCAAGCGGCACGCCTTCGTCTGACTGTAGCCACCAGAAAGCGCCACCACTCGAAGCACCATCGGATGGTAAATCAGGTCGGAGTAGAAACCGGCTACCGTCGGGATCGACAGCTTGAGGATCACCGGCTGGTCGGTGGAGAGCCCGTCGAGGGCTGCCAGGGCATCGGCTTTGAGGAAGTTTTCGGCCTCGGCCTTGTCGGGAGCGTTCACGTCGACTTCGGGTTCTAGGATCGGCACAAGGCCGTGGGCCAGAATCTGCCCTGCGACGGAAAACTGTTGGTCGACGATCGCCTGGATTCCGGCGGGGTTGGCTTCCTTGATCACGGAACGCATCTTCGTACCGAACATCGTGCGCTCAACCGCACGTGCGAGGAGGGGTTCCAGCTTGGTGAGTGGCTTCATCAACTGGACACCGTCTACCTCGACAGCGAGGCCCTGGTCGACCTTGACAAACGGCACGATGCCCTTGGCGGTGAGGTAATCACCCGTCAGCTGGCTGCCAACGGTGCGGTCCATGGTCTGCTCGAAGAGGATCGTCGCGAGAATGCGGTCGGAGGTGAAGCTTTCTGCGGTCATCACGCGGGCGCGCATCTGATGCATCAGGTCGAACATCTGCTCGTCGGTACTGTAGGACGACGGGTCTATTCCATAGAGCTTCAGTGCGCCGCCCGTGCTGCCGCCGCTCTGATCGAGCGCCGCGACGAAGCCGACTCCGGTGTTCATTCTTTCTGCTTGTTCGGTATTCAAAGTCCCTCCAAAGGTTGTGGACTCCATTTCAGTCTAGTGAGCAGCGATCCTCGTCTGAGTCGAGTGGCCGAGGGCGGTTTGTCCGCCACTTCTGTTCTGGTCTGGTCGCCTGAGCATCGCCGCAGGCGCGTTGACGGCGGCCTTAGGGCAGTCTGAGGGTGTCGAGGGTCGCGCGCAGGGTATGAGCCGAGTGCTGGAAGAGCTTCTGCTCCGCGTCGGAGAACGGCACCTCGATCACCCGGGACACGCCGCCGGCATTGACGACCGCCGGAACAGAGAGCGCAACCCGGCTTATGCCGCGATAGTCGGTGAGCAAGGAACTGATCGGAAGTATGGCGCCCTCGTCTCGCAGCACGGCCTCCACGATCCGGGCGCCGGAGAGTCCGATCGCATAGTTCGTAGCGCCCTTGCCTGCGATTACCCGGTATGCGGCGGTCTTGACGTCCTTGGTGATGGCCGCGAACTCGGCCTCAGAGAACTTCGCCCGGTCGTCGGATGCCGGCGAGATGTCGTCCTTGACCCATTCGGAGAGGGAGATCGGACCGACGCGAGCCTGAGACCAGAGCGGGAATTCCGAGTCGCCGTGTTCGCCGATGATGTCGGCATGTACGTTGGCAATCGCGACGCCGACGCGGTGCGCGAGCAGCAAGCGAAGCCTCGAGGAGTCGAGGACGGTGCCTGAGCCAAAAACCCGTGCCGACGGGAGCCCGCTGAAATGAAGGGCCGCGTAAGTGACGATGTCGCACGGATTGGTCACGATCATGAACACGGCGTCCGGCGCTCGTTCGACGAGTGTGGGCATCAACTCACGCAGGATGCCGACGTTGACAGCGGACATATCGAGACGCGATTGCCCGGGGTGCTGCCTGGCTCCTGCGGTGATCACGACCATGTTCGAGCCCGCGATCGCGTCGAGGTCCGCCCCGCCGGACACGCAGGAGGCGCCGGTGAACTGCGTGCCGTGGGCGAGGTCGAGTACTTCGGCTTCGACCTTGGGCTTGTTGATGTCGTAGAGCACCACCTCGCGGGCTGATTGCCGGATCAGCGCCGCGTAAGCGAGCGAGGTACCGACGGTGCCCGCTCCGATGATGGCCAGTTTGGAATTCTCGATTGCACTCATGAATCCACTCTCCTCCTTCGCGGTTTCCTCCGTCGCGGCGAATTGTAGGTCACCGGATGTCGCTGCATCCTTGATGCATGGAAACACTGCCGATCGGCCGTATCGCTCGTCTCGCTGGCCGATTTCCGAACCGCAGATGTAGCATGAAGGAGCGATCCCGTCCACCGATTGTGATGGGTCATGTGTGCACTCTCGATGTGAACGCGTTTATGTCTCGGTCGCTCATCCAGTGAACCAGGCTCAGTAGCGAGCAGTTCATGACCCGTTTGAGACCGAGGGAATCCATGGCCGATGCAACGCACGAATCCACCAGCATGTCCAAAGTGCCACAGTCCGGTGAACCCGCCGAGGTCTCGCCCGCTGCCGAGGTCTCGGTCCGGCGCTGGAATGAGCTGAAGCGCGAGTACAACCTTCGCCA
>NZ_JASJVI010000152.1:0-4376 GCF_035019865.1 Cryobacterium sp. 10I5 | reverse complement strand
GCGCACGTCACGGGCAGTGACTCGCCGGTCAGCGCGGACTGGTCGACCTCGATCTCGTCGCCCTCCAGCAGCCGGGCATCCGCGGGAACGATGTCGCCCAGCCGCAGACGGATCACGTCTCCGGGCACCAGTTCACGGGCGGCGGGTGTGACCCATGAACCATCGCGTCGAACGCGAGCGTTGATCGCGAGCGTGTCTTTGAGCGCGGCGATCGCATTCCCGGCCTGGCGTTCTTCGAAGAAGCCGACCAAAGCATTGGCTACGAGCAGCACGAGAATGATGAAGAAGTCCGGCCAGTGCCCGACCAGACCCGACAGGATCACCGCAATTTCGATCATCCACGGGATCGGACCCCAGAAGTAGGAGAGAAATTTCAGCAGTGCGTTGGTCTTGTGCTCTGCGATCTCATTCGGACCATACTTCGCCAGGCGTTTGGCTGCCTCGGTCTGAGTGAGCCCGTCCGGTGAACTGCCCAGCTGCTTCTCCACGTCCGCCATCGGGAGTGACTTCAGGTCGGAAGTCACCCTGGACGCCGCCGAACCGGCCGCCCCGCTCGTGGTGTTGTCTGAACTCATACCACGGTTCGCATTCTCATCATGATCCAATTCCGTGGGGTGACCACCTGCGACGCACGCGGTGCGCGTGCGTCACGCTCGGCGACGACGCCGGAAATACCCGACCGTCCGCCTCCTCGAATAATGCTCTTATGCAAGTGTTGCACAAGAACAAAATTCTTGTTCTTGCCGACAACGAATTCCGGCCGATCGGGGCGGCAACCCGGCGCATCGTCGATGAATACCACGAGGCGTTCGCTCACTCACTGCCGTGACCACGTAATTCGCCCGGGTCGACGGCACCCAGGCGGATCTTCCGGGCCGCTGGATCCGCCCGATGACCGGATCGAGGCGTCAGCCGAGCCGGCCAACCGTGAGCGTCACAGTACCGCCCGAGTGCATCGCCGTTCCCGCACCGGGAGTCATGGAAAGGACCACTCCGACCTGTTTTGGGTCAACGACGGTCGTATCGACGACGACTGGGGCGTAGGCGCTGAGCTTTGTCCGGGCCGCTCCTTCCGTCAGGCCGACAACATCCGGCAGCGACTTCAGAGCCCCGTCACTCGTGTGAAGAGTGACGGTCGAACCGGGACGGGCCTTCGTTCCGCCGGCCGGCGATGAGGTGACAACCGTTCCCGCCGCCAGCTCCGACGCCGCGGTCCGACCGGTCACGACCGTGAACCCAGCAGACTCCAAGGTGGCCGTTGCGCG
This sequence comes from Cryobacterium sp. 10I5, assembly GCF_035019865.1. NCBI lineage: Bacteria > Bacillati > Actinomycetota > Actinomycetes > Micrococcales > Microbacteriaceae > Cryobacterium > Cryobacterium sp. 10I5. The sequence continues at coordinate 3,111 of NZ_JASJVI010000152.1, read as the reverse complement.
CGCAGCCGATTGGCCGCGCACGTCGGGAACAGACACCGGCGTTCCATAGAGGGTGTCGGTGGATGCCTCGGCAAAGTCATCCCCGCCGTACTTCGCGTTAGGGACTGACATGACATCGGGCCATATCCGATGTCGGGCCGTCGCAGCCTGACCGCTGTCGAAGTAGACATTGCGCTGGTTGGCCGACCCTGTGACGCTCACCACGCCGACGACCGTCGCCACTTTCGAGCTGGCTCCGCTCATCCAGGTGTCCTTGTTGCCATCGGTCGTTCCGGTCTTTCCGATCATCGGCACTCGTGGCGTCGTATCGCGATAGGACTGCCACGCGGTGCCCCCGGTCATCACTCGATGCATCGCGTAGGTCATGCCTGCGGCCACTGCAGGCGACACCGACAGCGCACAGACGGAAGGTGAAATGGGAACGTCGGCGCCATTCGCGTCGGTGACGCTGTCGATGGCGACCGGTGTGCAGGTCGTGCCGTCGTTCGCTATGCCGGCGAAGGCTGCCGCCATGGTCAGCGGTGCGACCTCGTTGGTACCGATCACGGTCGCAGCACTTTGCAAAAGAGGGTTCCCGTCTGCACGATGGACGTCGAACGCCTCTGCTCTCTTACGTATGCCGCACAGGTCCAGCTCTTTGGCCATTCCGATGAAGCCCGTGTTGATTGAGTCGATCGTCGATTCGAGAGCGCTGTAGTGCGCTCCGGTCTCGCCCGAGGAATCGTTTTTCGGGTTCCATCCGGGATAGGTCTGCGGGCCCAGGCAGCTGTCCGAGAAGGTGCCCCAGTTGCTCGTGCGTCGGGAATTGACCCGCTCGCTGAGCGCATGCCCATCTGTCAGCCATTGTGCCAGCGTGAAAACCTTGTAGGTCGACCCTGGCTGGAACCCATGTGATCCACCGTCCTGGTAATCGGTGTTGTAGTTGATTCCGGTGGAACTCGCACCGGTTGACTGGACGTCGGGGTCTTGACTGAAGGTCTTGTTCTGCGCCATCGCGAGCACGCGTCCGGTACCGACTTGGACGCTCGTGACGACGGCTCCCACGTCCCATCCGGGGTATGTGGTGGGCACATTCGCAGCCAGTGTGGCGACGGCTGCATTTTGCACGTCGAGGTCCAGTGTGGTGTAAACGTTGTAGCCGCCACGCCGGAAGGTGAGGAGTCTGGTGTCTTCGTCGGCGCCGAATGCGGGGTCGTGTAAGAGCTGTTTGGTCACGTAGTCGCAGAAGAAGGCGTTGGCTCCGGCCGTTTTGCAGCCGGTGCTCGGCTCGGTGATGGTGGGTTCCACCGGCGTTGCTATCGCGGCGTCATGGTCTCCCTGGGTGATCTTTCCATGGCGCAGCATCTCGTCGAGGATGTAGTTGCGCCGGCTCGTGTTGTCGGCGTATCCGTTTGCTTCGCCGTTGGTTGCGCTGGTCGGGGTGTCGAGCCGGAATTTTCCCGGATTGTTCACGATCGCGACCAGGCTGGCTGCTTGCGGCAGTGTCAATGCCGCGGCGGTTGAGTTGTAGTAATAGTTGGCCGCAGCTTCAATGCCGTATACGGTCCCTCCGAATCCCGTGATGTTCAGGTAGTGAGCAAGGATTTCGTTCTTGGAGTAGACCTTCTCCAACCCGATGGCGAGCCGCATTTCCTTGAGCTTGCGATCGGCTGTCGTCTCCGTCGCCGCCCGATAGCAGTCAGCAATGGCGTTCGCGTCGTCCAGAACCTCGCACCTCTGCACGAGGACGTTCTTCACGTACTGTTGCGTGATCGAGGAGCCGCCTTGGATGGCGCTGCCCGTTGCCGTTCTCAGCACGGCGCGGACGGTTCCCTGAAGGTCGATCCCGCCGTGCTCATAGAAACGTGGATCCTCCCCGGCGACGGCCGCGTCTTTCGCGAATTGGCTGATCGCTCCCCACCCGACATCAACGCGATTCTGGTCGTAGAACGACGCCAGGAGCACCGGCGTGCCATCGCTCTGTTTGGCGTAGATATTGCTCTTCTGAGAGAGCTGGTCGATCGCGAGATAGCTCGGCAGGTTCTCGAACGTCTTGATGACGTTGGTGGCCGCCATTCCAGACACGGCGACCGCGGGAGTCACGGAGGCAGCCACGAAGACACCCGCGACGGTACTTATCGCGATGAAGCCGACGAGGTGCCCGAGCGCTCCGCGAACGGTATGGGGTGGTGTCGATTCGTTGCTCTTCGTCACACTGTCCTTTGATTGGTCGCGAACATATCTACGGCGCCGTCTCACTGCGATCGTCCCTGGCGCCGATCGCGGCGAGATATGAGTTGTATGCGACGCGCTCGGCGTCGCCGTCTTGTGCTGCTTTCCGATCGGCGACTCGATCGTGGCGCGTAGCCGCACTCTGCCAACGAAGGAACAGCGCGCCCAGGACGAGCAGGGTGGGCAGTTCGGTGAATCCCCAGGCGATCCCACCCCCCAGTGATTGGTCCGCCAGCGGCGAAATAGTCCAGCCAGGAACGGGGTACGTGTAAAACCCCACGATCGGGGCAACCGACATCATCACGACGACGCCAAAGAACGCATGGAACGGAACCGTGATGAACAATTCCAGGATTGCCAGCACCGGCGGAGCCAGCCTGCGAACTCCTCGAGACGCTTCCCGTGGCGAAGGGTCGACACCCAGGATCCCCCAGAAATACAGCATTCCAATCACGAGGAAGTGCACAAGCATCAGATTGTGCCCCCACATCGTGCGCATCAGATAGTCGAAGACCGGGGTGAAATAGAGCCCATACAGGCTCATCAGGAACAGGCCTGTCGTGACTCCCGGATGGGTGACGAACTGAGCGAACCGGCTGTGCAACAGCGCGAGGAGTCCTTTGCGCAGGTTCCAGCCGCCGCCGTGCCTGGTCGGGAGTACCCGCAGCAGCAGAGTTACCGGTGCACCGAGCGCGAGCAGGACCGGCGAGAACATGCTGAGCGTCATGTGCTGGACCATATGTACGCTGAACAGTCGCATTCCGTAGCCATCCAGCCCCGTGGCTGTCATCAGTATGAGTGTTGCGACGCCGAGGAGCCACCACCCTCTCTGTCAACCTTGGGTAAGGCACCGGGATCGTCCCGAATAGTGTCGTAGAGGGCGGGGAAGGATTTCCCCTT